>NZ_JAMYOR010000089.1:0-20499 GCF_040319965.1 Mesorhizobium sp. M0830
AGAGAAGACGGACAAACCCCGTTTTACGGGGCATGCACATGCGGCATTTCGATTCACTCAAAACTTTCCCCGGACAGCCCTGCCCACGAGGGGGAGATGGCCGCAAAGCGGCCAGAGGGGGGTCGGTCCGACCGGGCTCGCTCCCCTGCGACGCAAGGAAGTTAGCGCTCTATGCGCGGCGACCCCCTCTGTCGCCTTCGGCGACATCTCCCCCTCAAGGGGGGAGATTGCGTAGTCACACCGCAATCCTTGGCCGGCCCGCGGCAACCGCCACCACATGCGCCTCGATGAACATACGCTGGGCTTCGACGGTGGAAACGCGGAATTCGGTCGTGACCTTAACCTCGGCGCTGTCGGTGCCGGCTTCCTTCGCGCGCCCCGTGACGATGGCGCGGACATCGGCCTCGGCCGCCGCGATCGCTGCCGCCTCGTCGAGGAAATCGCGCACGGTTTCACCCGAGGCAAGGCGAAACAGTCCTTCCCTGGGCTGGCTGACCCGCGCCTCGGCCGACACCCTGACCTGGCCGACGACGGCGCCGAGCGCGTTGGCGACATCAGTATCCTCAGGCACCACGCAGTCATTGCCGATCAAGGGCGGTAGCCCGGCATAGTGCAGCGGCGCCGAGGCGCCGAGGCCGATGACCGGGCGGTCGAGTGCCACGCTCAGCCGGGCAATGCCGGGATGCGCGTCGACCGCGCGCTGCACCAGCGCGTGCGCCACCGTCGAGGCACCATCGAGCCCGTCCTCGGCAAAGGCGGTTTCGAGGATATATTCGGCCGACCAGCGGGTCAGCGTCACCAGCACCCGCTCCGAGATCACTTCGGGCGAAGCGGCGATGAACTGGCCACGGCCGTCGCGCTTGCGCGCGAACAGTTCGGCGCCGAGACGCGCGGCAACCGGATCCCAGTTCGCCTGCTTGCGCAGCACATGGGCGGCATCCGACGGGGTGAAGCCGGCGATATGCACCAGCCCGCGCGACACCAGCCGGTTGAGCGTTGCGTTCTGCGCGTTCGAGGTCAAAAGCCTGTCGATGGCGAGCGGCGTGGCACCGATCATCTCGTAAAGCCTGGCTTCGGCGCCGGTGAGACCGGCGGCGAGCCGGTCCGGCACACCGGTGCGCACCGCGAAGCGGCCGTCCATGCGGCCGGGATTGGGCGCTCGCAGCTGGCGCTCCAGCTCCGATGTGATCGCGCTGCCATGCGCCATGCCGGCCAGCGCCAGTGGTACCAGGCGGCGCGGCCCGAGCAGGATCCTTGGGTTGAGCGCGCCATCTTCCAGCGTCACTTCGGAATCGCCACCGAGGCCGAAGGTGCGCATGGCGACAGCCTCGACCATGGTGCGGAAGCCGCCGACGGTGGCGCCTTCCGGATCGAGCCGCGGCCGGCCGCCGTCGAGCACGGCGACGTCGGTGGTGGTGCCGCCAATGTCGGACACCATCGCATTGTCGAGCCCGGTCATGTGGCGGGCGCCCACCAGGCTGGCGGCCGGGCCGGACAGGATGGTCTCGATCGGCCGCTGGCGGGCGAACGCTGCCGAAACCAGCGCGCCGTCGCCACGCACCACCATCAGGGGCGCAGCGATGTTGCGCTGCTCGAGGAAGCCTTCGGTCGCCGCCACCAGCCGGTCGATCATCGAGATCAGCCTGGCATTGAGCAGCGTCGTCAGCGCCCGGCGCGGGCCGCCGAGCTTGGCAGACAGTTCGTGGCTCGACGTGACTGGCAGGCCGGTCCTTTCGCGGATCAACTCGCGGGCGGCGATCTCATGCGCCGGATTGCGGGTGGCGAAATAGGCGCAGACGGCGAAGCCGGAAACCGAGGCGCCGAGTTCCGGCAGAGCCGCCTCCAGTCCGGACAGATCGAGCTTGGCGGCATTGCCATGCACGTCGTGGCCGCCCGGACAAAACACCACCGGGTCGGTGCCGAGTGCGGCTTTCAGTCCGTCGCGGGCGAGGTCTCCCTCGGAAAAGCCGATCATCACCAGCGCGACGCGGCCGCCCTGGCCCTCGACCAGCGCGTTGGTGGCCAGCGTCGTCGACATCGAAACCAGTTTGATGGCGGCGGGATCGGTGCCGGCCTTCTGCAACACCGCATCGACGGCGCCGGAAATGCCGACGGCGAGATCATGCCTGGTGGTCAGCGCCTTGGCCTTGGCCAGCACCTTGCCCTTGTTGGGCTCCTCTTGCTTGCCTTCCGTCTCGGACCATAGCACGGCATCGGTATAGGTTCCGCCGGTGTCGATCCCTAGGAACAGCGGCTTTGGCTTGGTCTTGGCGGTCATCGTTTGGCGGCGGTCCGGCTGGCGAATTTATCTGCCCCTGCCCTTAGCCGATACAGGCCGGGCGATAAAGCCGCGACCGCTGGGCCAACACGCGATGGCCGTGATGAGGATTTGATTTCCCCCTCCGGGAGAGATCGCCAGCTTTGGCCGCAACGCTGCAACCATCTCCCGCCGGCGTCGAAAAGTCTGCGCGCCGTGCCGAAAGAAAGTCTAGCGAGATGCCGCTATTTCGCCGCGACAGTGCCCTTCATCGAGCTATGGATCGCACAATGGAACGGGTGTGCGCCGGCAGCTGATATCTTGACCTTGGCGCTCTTGCCGGTGGCGAGATGGCCGGTGTCGAAGGAGCCGTCAAGTGCGGTGGCGGTGTGCGTCATCGGATCGGCATTGGTGAAAGTGATGGTATCGCCGACGGCGACCGAGATTTTCGACGGGTTGAATTTCATGCCCCTGATCTGGACCGCATGATTGGCTGCGTAGGCGGGCATGGCAAAGGCAAGCAGAGCGAGTACGAGCATGGTGCGCATGATGGATTCCTCCTGAGCGCGGACCCTCATCCTACACTAACGCTGGCGAACTGTCTTTCATGCCACGAAGCCGATCTTTTTATGCGTACCGTCGCAAAACGGCTTGTTGGCGGAATGGCCGCAGCGGCAGAGGAAGGTACGTTGCGTACGATCGACCGTGTGGCCGGTGCCGGTGACGATCTCGACATTGCCTTCGAGCTTGAGCGGGCCGTTGGTGGTCGGCGTCACCGTCAGCGGGCCGTTCCTCGCCTCCAGCGCCGGCGTGTCCTTCAGCGGCGGCTCGCCGGTGGCGGCAAAACCTGATTTGTTGTGGCTGCCGTCGCAGAACGGCTTGTTTTCGGACGCGCCGCAGCGGCACAGCGTGGCGCGGTAAAACGTTTCGCCGTCGAGCACGATCTCGGCATGCACCGCCAGCGGGCCGTTTTCCCGCAGCCGTACTGTGTTGACCACCGGCGGCTGCTCCTGTGGCCCGCCATCCTTCCTGATGTAGGTGATGGCGCCCGAGGGGCAGCTTTCGGCGATGGCGACGATCTTCTCGACGCTTGCCGCCTCGGGATGAATCCACTGGCCCGGAGCGTTGGGCACGAAGACATGCGGATCGCCGAGCACGCAGTTTCGCGAATGGATGCAGCGCCTGCCGGAAAACCCGACGTCGATCTTGTCGCCTTCGACCATACCGGCCATTGCCGTGCTCCTTCTGCCTGGCGCGCGTCGCGTCAACCAACGCGGCGCGCTCTGGGTATTCGCGCAGGCTAGGGGTTCGGCAGGATAACCGTCAAGCTGGCAACCCGGTCAGGGGACCAGGTCGATCTCCTCGGTTTCGCCGCCGTTGCAGGTATAGCAGCAATCCTCGCATTTTTCCTTGTTGCCGGGGCCGACACCCCAATAGGTCCCTTCGTCGCCATCGACCCAGGCGCCATAGCAGATCGATTCGCCGGCGTTGCAGGATATCGGCAGCTGCTTGGTCTCGCCGTCATCGAGGTAGAAATCCTTGTCGTTACCCGGCCAGACATAGTCACGGTCCTGGCTGTACAGTTCGACGCGCATGGCATTGGGATGGCCGTTCTTGATGGAAAAGGTGACGTCGTCGGCATGTGCCGCCGGCGCGAACGCCATGACCAGAGAAAGCGCGACCAACGTGCGGCGCGCGTAGGTGTAAAGCATGGTAACCCCCTGAAGTAGCGGCCCATCCGGCCGCAGGGCAACCATCGCATGCTGCGGTGAATCGCTAAAGGGATGATTGCAACGATTCCCGAACTGATTTTGGGGATATCGGCGTGTGTCTCCCCTATGGCACCAGATCGATCGTCTCGGTCGAGTGCTCCACGCAGATGAAGCAGCAGGTGTCGCAGGGCTGGTCATTGTCCGGTCCGACGCCGGCGGAAATGCTGTCGTTGCCATCGACCCAGGCGCCGTAACAGATGTGTTCGCCCTGATTGCACGAGAGCGGCACGGATTTCTGCGAGCCGGGGTCGATCAGGAACACCTTGTCGTTGCCCGGCCAAACCGTTTCGCGGTCGCGGCTGAACAGCTCGACCGCAACCGCTTCCTTGCGCAGGTTCTTGATGAAAAAGGCCATGTCGGCGGCCTGAGTCGGGGCGGTGAAGACCAAGACCGCAAGCACAGCCATGCGAAACAGCGTCACGGTCTCGATCTCCCGAATCATCGCGGCAGAATCGCATGCAAGCAGGGAACTAGGAAGCCGCGACGCCGACGATCTCCTGTCCAAGCCTGCGAGGATCTCATCGGCATCCTTCGCCTCAATTCCGCCCATTAACAAAGTCGTAAGGAGTTGCTTAACCGTTCACGGCTATGTCACGGCCGGGGGGTCTGACAAAGTGAGTATGATGAGCAACAGCCCCGACAAGCGCAATGAATGGCGCGCCATTTTTTATGTGCAAGCCCGCGTTGCAATCCTGTTTGTCCCGGTCGTTGCCAGCCTGCTGATCATCGCGGCACTCGCCGGCAACGAACGCAAATCCGTTCCCAATGTTGACCGGACCGTCACGGGCTCCGTGCGATAAAACGGCCTGATAGCAGGCAATAGCCGGTGTGATCGGGAGCTATCAGCGCATTGTCGTTTGGCGCTAAGGTCGTCCAATGGCTGCGGCATTGAACCAGTGGGCGCGAACGATCAAGCGCGACGTGCATGCGCTCTACCTTGCCGCGCGTGATCCCCGAACGCCGTGGTATGCCAAGGCACTTGCCGTGTGCGTCGCAGGCTACGCCTTATCCCCGATCGACCTGATCCCCGATTTCATCCCTGTGCTTGGCTACCTCGACGATGTGATCTTGGTCCCCTTGGGTATCCTTGCGGTTGTCAAGATGGTACCGCCCGAGGTCATGGCGGAACACCGGGAGGCCGCCGCCCTTGCCGCTGACAGGCCGGTGAGCCGTGTCGCGGCGGTTATCATCGCTTGTATCTGGGTCGCTTCGGTCGCGCTGGCGGCATGGCTGGGATATCGATATTTCGCTGGCCGATCTTGAAGTGCGCCCCGCCCGCAGAGCGCCCAGCTACAGAATTTTGGTCACCAGATTGTCCAGACGGGAATTCTCACGGTAGGCCAGTCGCACCACGATGGCACCCAGGACGCCGGTGAGGGCCCCACCGACAACGTCGGTCAGGTAGTGCGTCCCGATGTAGATTCTCGACCAGCAGATCAGGAATGCCATGATGAAAAGCGCAATCGTCCGGCGCGGCAGGCCCTGCATCGCAAAGGCCGCAACAATTGCAATGCTGGCTGTCGCGTGATCGGATGGGAATGACCAGTCGGCACTGGGCGCAATCAACAAATGCGTCACGCCGGCGTCGTAGGGCCGTATCCGATGCACGAACAGAAGAATGAACTGGTTGATCGCCAGGCCGAGCAGGAACGCCAGACCGGCCGACACGGCGCCGTGACGAACGTGGTAGCGGTCGACCTTCGCCCACCATTGCAGGACCACGGCCAGGACCATGAGGGGAACGCCGATTTGTGAGACGCCGATCATTGCCTTATCAAGAAAAGGGCTGATCCCTGCCGCGGCATTTGTCCAGTGTGTTAATGCTGCATCCATTTGGCGTCGGTTTCCGCAGTTGATCGGGAGGTGGATTTTTGAAGCCCGTCGATGAACACCGTATCCATCAGATTTTCGAAGTCGGCGTCTGGCTCAAGGGCGCGCATGCCCTGATCGAATGCATCGGCGGGATCCTGCTTTATGTCGTCACCACCAATGCCATCGCCTCCTGGGTCAATGCAGTCACCGCAGAGGAATTGATCGAAGATCCGAACGATTTCATAGCTGGCTATCTGTCGCAGATGGCCAGCCATTTTTCGTTGGCCAGCAAGGAGTTTTACGCCTTCTACCTGCTCAGCCACGGCCTGATAAAGCTGGCCCTGGTTGTCGGGCTCTTGAGGGGCAAGCTCTGGGCGTATCCGGCGTCGCTCGTGGCATTGGGTTTGTTCATGGCCTATCAGATCTACCGCTACTCATACACCCTTTCGTTCGGCCTGCTGGCCCTGACCGTCTTCGATGCGGTCGTCATGATGCTGATATGGCACGAGTGGAAGATCGTGCGACAGCACAGGCCAGCATGACAGTTGAACTACCGGCCTCGTCCCTGTTCCCTGAACGCCGCGCGGCCTCAATAAAAGCGAGGGATCGGGCCGTTCTGCGGGGTCACGTCCTCGCCGAGGTCGATAAACACCTCGTCGACATAGCACCATGCCCAGCCTTCCGGCGGATCGTAGCCCTCGATGATCGGATGCCTGGTGGCGTGAAAATGCTTGGTGGCGTGGCGGTTGGGTGAGTCGTCGCAGCAGCCGACATGGCCGCAGGTGCGGCAGAGCCGCAGATGCACCCATTGCGAACCGCTTTTCAGGCACTCCTCGCAGCCGAGCGCGCTCGGCGTCACCTTCCTGATGTCGCGCGTATGCCTGCATTCGTCCATCATGATCTCCCGGGCGTTTGAGGTGCGCCGGCGTTGCCGCGCGCGAGATATGCATGCAAGGCGGCGACCACCTGGGCGCCTTCGCCGACAGCCGCGGCGACCCGTTTGACCGAGCCTGATCGGACGTCGCCGATGGCGAACACGCCGCTGCGGCTCGTCTCCATCTGCGCCGATCCCAGGTCCGATCCGGTGCGCACGAAACCCTTGGCGTCCAGCGCCACGTCGCAGTCCGCCAGCCAGTCGGTGTTCGGGTCGGCTCCGATGAACAGGAAGAGATGGCGGATCGGGCGCGTCGTTTCCTCGCCGCTTGCGCGATTGCGCCAGCGCACGGCGGCAAGATTGCCCCCGTCGCCTTCCAGGGCCTCGACCTCGGTTCCGGTCAGCACCTCGATGTTCGGCTGCGCCCTGATGCGCTCGACGAGATAGCGCGACATGCTGGCTTCGAGGCTGCCGCCGCGTGCCAGCAACGTAACCTTGCGCGCGTGGCTGGCCAGGTAGACTGCGGCCTGCCCGGCAGAGTTGCCGGCGCCGACCAGTGCTACTTCCTGCCCCGCGCAAAGCCGGCCTTCGATGGGCGATGCCCAATAATGCACGCATGTTCCCTCGAACTGCGCCAGGTTCGGGACATCGAGGCGGCGATAGCGCGCGCCACTGGCGATCACCACGCTGCGGGTGCGTACGGTCTCGCCGTCGCCGACATCGAGCGTGTAGCGGGCATCGCCGGTCGCGACACTCAATAGCTTCACCTCGTCCGGAATCACCATTTCGACGCCGAATTTCTGCGCCTGGTTGTATGCGCGCGCCATCAGCGCCATGCCAGAAATGCCCGTGGGGAACCCGAGATAGTTCTCGATGCGCGAGGAGGCACCGGCCTGTCCACCGAAGGCACGGCAATCGAGCACGATGGTCGATAGCCCTTCTGAAGCCGCATAGACCGCAGCCGCCAGCCCCGCCGGTCCGGCGCCGACGATGGCGACGTCGTATAATTTGTCGGCATCGATCGGCCGCAGCAGGCCGATGCAGCGGGCGAAATCCTTCTCACCGGGATTGAGCAGCAGCCTGCCGTTCGGACACAGCACGATCGGCAGATGGTGAGGGTCGACATCGAAGCGTTCGACTAGTGTTTTGGCGCAAGGATCGCTCTCGGAATCAAGCACGCGGTGCGGCTGGCCGCTGCGAGCAAGGAAACCTTGCAGCCGCAACACGTCGCTGTTGTCCTGGGGTCCGATGATGATCGGCCCGCTGGTGGAACTTTCCAAAAGCCCGACGCGGCGCAGGATCAGTGCCCGCATGATGCGCTCGCCAAGATTGGCCTCCTGCACCATCAGGTCGCGCAGCCGCTGCGAGGGGATGACGAACGCCTCCACAGGATCGGCGGCCTGCGCATTCACCAGCGAGGGACGCGCCGAAAGCTGCGCCAGTTCGCCGACGAAACTGCCCGGTCCATGGGTGACGATCGTCTCGCGCCGGCCGAGCCCGCCACCCTGGATGATGTCCACTTTGCCCGACAGCACGACGATCAAGCCGGGCGCCACATCGCCTGCGGTGATGATGTTCTCGCCGGCGGCATAGAAGCTGGCCTCGCCGAACCGGCGCATGCGATCGATGTCCGCCTCGGCCAGCGTCGGGAAGGCTTGGTCGCGACGGGCGCCGAAGATCGGGTTAGTGGATTGAGACATGGCTTTGAGCGTAGCGAAGGGGTCGCGCGGTTTGAAGTGGTTTGTTCGGCGCCTGGCCGGAAGGGGAGGTTGGCGGCAAAGAAAAAGCCCGGACAAACCGGGCTTTTTCTCTAAGTTTCTGAACCGTCGAATGGTTCGAAACGGGAATTTGGTGCCCAGAAGAGGACTCGAACCTCCACTCCTTGCGGAACACGGACCTGAACCGTGCGCGTCTACCAATTCCGCCATCTGGGCTGGTGCGGGGTGATGTAAGCGGGCAAGCGATGTGTGTCAACGCGCTTTTTCAAAGCATGATCCCGAAAAGTGGGAACCAGTTTTCTCGGGCAAACGGTTTTGGTTTGTCCAGAGATGATGCTCGATCAAGAACCGCCGGCTGAAGGACTGTCAGCCCTCCAGCACTTCCTTGGACGCCACGGTCGAATCGGCGTTGAGCTGGTAGATGACCGGCACGCCGGTGCCGAGTTCCAGCTTGACGATCTCCTCGCCCGACTTACCGTCCAGGGCCATGATCAGAGCGCGCAGAGAGTTGCCGTGCGCGGCGACCAGCACCGTGCCGCCGCGCAGCACATGCGGCTGCAGATCGTGCAGGTAATAGGGCCAGACGCGGGCGCCGGTGTCCTTCAGGCTTTCGCCGGCGGGCGGCGCCACGTCATAGGAACGGCGCCAGACATGCACCTGCTCCTCGCCCCATTTCTTGCGGGCGTCGTCCTTGTTGAGGCCGGAGAGATCGCCGTAGTCGCGCTCGTTCAGTGCCTGGTCGCGGATGGTTTTCAGATCGCTCTGGCCGACCGCGTCGAGAACGTGCTGGCAGGTCTTCTGTGCCCTGATCAGCGCCGAGGTGAAAGCGATGTCGAATTTCAGCCCGCGCGCCTTGAGTTTCTGACCGGCGGCCCTGGCCTCGGCGTGGCCCTGCTCGGTCAGATCGACATCGCGCCAGCCGGTGAACAGGTTTTTCAGGTTCCATTCGCTCTGGCCGTGGCGCACGAGCACGAGGGTTCTCGACATGTTTGCTCCCTTCGGGTTGGCAGATTGGCAAGTTGGCGGATTGGCCGCTCAGCCGAGGCCGAGCACGTCCCGCATCGAATACAATCCCGGCTTCTTGCCGCGTGCCCACAGGGCCGCCTTGACGGCGCCACGGGCGAAGATGGCGCGGTCCTCGGCATGGTGTGCCAGGGTGATGCGCTCGCCGGTGCCGGCCAGCATCACACTATGATCGCCGACCACCGAGCCGCCGCGCAGCGTAGCAAAGCCGATCGAGCCCGCCTTGCGCACGCCGGTATGGCCGTCGCGGACGCGCACATCATTGCCGGCCAACGCGATGCCACGCCCGGCGGCAGCGGCCTCGCCGAGCAGCAGTGCGGTGCCCGACGGTGCATCGACCTTGTGCTTGTGGTGCATTTCGAGGATCTCGATGTCGAAATCGTCGGCGTCGAGCGCGCGCGCCGCCTGTTCGACCAGCACCGCCAGAAGATTGACGCCGAGGCTCATATTGCCCGACTTGACGATCGTCGCATGACGCGCCGCAGCGGCGATCCTGGCGTTGTCGTCGGCCGAGCAACCGGTGGTGCCGATGACATGGACGATGCGCGCTTGCGCCGCGTAGCCGGCGAACTCGACTGATGAGGCCGGCGTGGTGAAATCCAGCACGCCATCGGCCCTGGCGAAGACGGGTAGCGGATCATCACCGATCGCCACATCGATGCGGCCGACGCCGGCGAGTTCACCCGCATCCTTGCCCAGATGGGGCGAGCCCGCGCGCTCGATGGCGCCGATGACGCGCGCGCCGGGGATGGTGTGGATGGCACGGATCAGGGTCTGGCCCATGCGGCCGGCAGCGCCGACCACCACCAGGCCCATATCGATCCTGTCGGTTGCGGGCGTCTCGCTCATGTCGTGCTCCCGGCGATGCTCTTCTGCGCCTCGATGTTGCGAATTGAGCCTTGGGCCGAAGTCTGGATCGGCGCGCTGTCGTCGACAAGCCCCAGGCCCTTGACGCCCTGGATGCGGTGGAAGCGCGCATAGACGCTGTGCGGATCGGCCATCAGCGAGGCATGGGTGCCCTCTTCGACCAGCCGGCCCTGTTCCATGACGATGATGTGGTCGGCGTTGACCACCGTCGACAGCCGGTGCGCGATGACGATGGTGGTGCGCCCTTCCATGACCTGGGTGAGCGCCTGCTGAACGCGGGCTTCAGCCTCGTTGTCGAGCGCCGATGTCGCCTCGTCGAGCAAAAGGATCGGCGCCTGCCGCACAATGGCCCGCGCAATCGACACGCGCTGGCGCTGGCCGCCCGACAGCGTCACGCCGTTTTCGCCGACCGGCGTGTCATAGCCCTGCGGCTGCTGGCGGATGAAATCGTCGGCCGCGGCCTGCCTTGCGGCCTGTTCGATCTCGGCGTCGGTGGCGCCCAGCCGGCCATAGCGGATATTGTCGCGGATGGTGCCTTCGAACAGATAGGGCTGCTGCGAGACATAGGCGATGGAGCCGCGCAGCGACTGTTTGGTGACCTTTGAGATGTCCTGGCCGTCGATCTCGATCGTGCCCGCGTCGACGTCGTAGAAGCGCTGCAGCAGCGCCACCAATGTCGTTTTGCCGGCGCCCGAAGCGCCGACGATTGCCGTGACCTTGCCGGCGGCGGCGACAAAGCTCAAATCGTGCAGGACCGGCGCCCCCTCGACATAGCGGAAGGAGACGTTGTCGAAGCGAACTTCGCCGGAGGTGAATTTCGCCTCGGCGGCACCTTGCGCGTCACTTTGCTGCGGCTCGATGTCGAGAAGCTCATAGATCATGCGCGCATTGACCAGCGCGCGTTCCATGCCGACCTGCATGCGCGCCAGCCGGCGGGCCGGATCATAGGCGAGCGTCAGCGCCGTGATGAAGGAAAACACCGCACCCGGCGGCTGGCCGAGAACGGTGGCCCGGTAGCCGGAATAGGCGATGACGCTGGCGAAGGCGATGCCGGCCAGCAGTTCGGAAACCGGCGTCAGCCGCTCGGAGACGCGGGCGATCTTGTTCGAGCGCTGTTCCGCGTCCTCGGCGAGCTTGCTGATGCGGCGCGACAGCTCGTCCTCCATGGTGAAGGCCTTGACGATGGCAATGCCTTGCGTGGCCTCCTGCATGGCGCCGATCAGTCGCGAGTTGATCTGCACTGATTCGCGCGTGATGCGGCGCACCCGGCGCATCAGGTAGGTGACTGTCCAGATCAGCGGCGGCCCGATCAGCAGCGAGCTCAGCGAAAGTATAGGATCCTGATAGATCATGACGCCGACCAGGCCGATCAGCGAGACGGCGTCTCGCGCCGTCGAGGTCACCGTCATCGACAAAAGGTCGCGAATGCCGTTGACGTTTTCGTTGACCTGCGCGGCCAGCCGCCCGGACCTTGTGTCGTTGAAGAACGAGACGCCGAGCTTCATCAGATGGTTGAAGATGCGCTGCTGGTAGCGCGCCACCAGATTGTTGCCGATCTTGGCCATCGTCACCGCCTGGCCGTAGCCGGCAAGGCCGCGCAGGATGAAAGCGCCGAGCAGTGCCGCGCAGATCCATGGGATCAGGTCGCCGCGCCGTTCATAGAAGATCTGGTTTACGACCGGGCTCATGATCCAGGCGGCAAGCGCCGTTGTCGCCGACACGGTCAGCAGGCAAAGAATCGTGAAGATATACGCGCCGCGATATTCGCGGCCGTTTTCCTGGAGAATGCGACGGATGACCGCCACGATCTCGCCCGCACGGGGTTTCGACAAATTGGGAGGCTGAAATGTCAAATCGGAGCGCTTCGTAGGTTTCCGCTTCCCGCGGCCGGGCAATTCGGCACCCCTCTTAACGCCAAGCAGCCGGCTTGCCTATGCCTTGGGGTGACTAACTTCGTCGCGCCAGCGCCTGCCTGCCGTCTGGACGCCAAACAGCGAGGGGTTCCGGGCGTAGGCGGCAAGGCCCAGGAGTGCGGCCAGCGGGTGGGTGATGACATAGACCGGCATGGTGCGCATCAGCGCGCTGTGCGGCGCCTTGTCCTCGAAGGCAGCACGGAAATTGCCGGCTTTCAGCGCCGGCACGATCTTTTGCGCGATGCCGCCGGTGAGGAACACGCCGCCACGGCTCATGAACACCAGAGCGAGATCGCCGGCGGTGCGCCCGAGGCAGGTGACGAAAGTCTCCAGCGCTTCCTCCGCAACCGGATCGGTCCTTGCAAGTGCGGCGGCGGTGACTTCGGCCGGCGTGGTGAACGACGCCGGTTTGCCGTCCGCCTTGGCCACCGCACGGTAGACGTTGACCAGGCCGCGTCCGCACAGGATCTGCTCGCCCGAAATGCGGCCTTCGAGCTTCTCGATATGCGGGAAAACTTCGAAATCGCGCGGCGTGCGCGGGCCGATGTCCATATGGCCGCCCTCGCCGGGCACCGGTATCCAACGATGAAGCGCATGGACCAGCCCGGCGACGCCGAGACCGGTTCCCGGACCGAGCACGACGCGACCGGCATTGGGCTCCGGCGTACCGCCGCCGATCTTTTCCATATGCTCCTCGCCGAGCGCGACGACGGCGAGCGCCTGCGCTTCGAAATCGTTGAGCACGACGATGTCGCTCAGCCCGAGGCTGGCAAACATTTTTCTCGGCTTGACGATCCACGGGCAGTTGGTGAGCTCGATCTCGTCGCCGTCGACCGGGCCGGCCACCGCCAGCACCGCGGAGTTGGGGCGCACCGATGAGCGATCGAGCACGACCGCCTGGATTGCTTCGTCGATGGTGTTGTAGTTGGCGGTCTGGACGATGGCGGGCTCGCCGGCCTCGGAATTGGCATCGAGCACGATCGAAAAGCGCGCATTGGTGCCGCCAATGTCGCCGATCAGGATCGGAAACCGCAACAAAGTATCGTCGTCGCCTGTGCTTGGCATGCTCTCGTCCGTCCCCGGCGCCCCTGACGGCATCTAGCCGCTCTCCCGTTGACTAGCGCATGAGTTTGAAAAGGGAAACGGTTTTCGAACCCACGGGCGCGCTGCGGCCGGTTCTGCGGCCAAACGGCCACTGTTTCGCAAAACGGGCCATCATAGTTTTGAACTGGCCCCCATCTGGACTCCGAACGGCGATAATCGCATTCTCCCCGTGAGGGGAGAGGCTTGGAAAAATCGCGCTACGACAACCGGTCTGGCCAGTGGCGTAAGCGGGCCGCGCGAGGGCGCCGCTGGTTGCCTTCGCGTAACGCCGTATCGTGGGCGCTCATCCTTGCGGCAATCATAATTCTGTCTGCTCTGATTGCGCTAAAAGCTGGTCCTGCGCAGGTTTAATCTGGTTTGACGTCGATAGATGCCGCGACGGTCAGTTTCCAGGCGGCCGTGGCCGCGGCAGCGGGATGCCGATCTCGGGCGTCGCGGTGAAGGCGTTCACCGCGCTCGGCAATCCAGCCGTGCCGCTGGCCGTCGTGGCGGGCAGCGACGGCGCTTCCGGTTCGGGAGCGGCCACCGCGACCGGCACGCCGCCGCCATGATAGGTCGCGGCCTGGGCTGAAGCCGGCCCGGGCGCGTCGAGCACGGCGCGGCATTCCTGGGGCAGGTTCGCCATCGTCATCAGATCGCGGGCCTTCGGCGCGCCAGGGTTTTTGTTGGGCCGCCACGGCTCCTGCGTGAACCACCAGGCCAGCGGCTTGCCGCAGCCGTCATCGTCCGGCGTTGCCTCCTGCGCCTTGCAGCCGGGCGAGCCCGGCTGGCAGCCGATGCGCATGTGGAAGTGATAGTCGTGGCCCCAGAACGGCCTGATCTTGCGCAGCCATGAACGGTCGCCCTTGACGGTGTCGCAGAGTTTTTTCTTGATGCCCGGATTGACCAGGATGCGTTCGACTTGCGCGTAGCTCGCCGCCCGCATCAGAAGCCTTGTGTGCGCCGGCGTCCACAGCGCGTCCTTCACAAGATGGGTCTTCTCGTCGACCATCAAGGTGGCGCTCATCGATTCGCGCTGCGCCATCGACAGCGGATGGCTGGGCATCGGTGTCAGCCATATGTCTGCGTCGAGCCCGATCTGGTGCGAGGCATGCCCTGTCATCATCGGGCCGCCGCGCGGCTGCGAAATGTCGCCGATCAGCAAGCCGGGCCAGCCATCGACTGATGCGTCGCGCGACAACTTCTCGATGACCGCGATCATCGCCGGATGACCCCAGCGGCGGTTGCGCGAAGGCCGCATCACCTCCCAGGTCGGACCATCCATCGGAATGGCGACACCGCCGGCAAAACAGCCCTTGGAATAGAAGCCAATGGATTGCGCAGCTGCTGCTGTCGGCAGCTTCTTGGCGCCAAACAGGTCCTTTGCCCGCTCCTCAGCCGCGGCTGGTTGCGCGGTAAGCCCTGCGATGGCAGCCAGGCCAAACGCAGCGGCCAGGATTGTCCTTCTGCCCGGCGACGATGGTCCCGATGCCTTCATGAACCCCACTCCTTAACCGCTTGAACCGCCGAATCATAGCATGCCCAACGTACGGCTTCGACCGTTAGCGCTTCATCGGACTGCGCGCTTCGCCGTCGCGCCAGTCGCCGCTCGCCCACATATGATCGAGGGCGGTGCGGTAGTCCGGAAATCGAAAACGATAGCCCGCCGCCTTGATCGCTGCGTTGGCGACACGCTTGTTCTCGCCATAGAAGGACCGCGCCATCGGCGAAAGTTGGGCGGCGTCGAAGGGAATTTCGGGCGGCGGCGTGACACCCATCAGCGAAGCGGCATAGGCGACGACATCCTGCGGCGGTGCCGGCAGATCGTCGGTGACATTGAAGATGCCACCAGTATTGCTGTCGATGAGCCGCCAAAGCGCACCGGCAATATCGTCGCAATGAATGCGATTGAACACCTGGTCCGGCTTGACCAGCCGCCTTGCGGTGCCGTTTTCCAGATTGACCAGCGCATTGCGGCCCGGCCCGTAAATGCCGGACAGGCGCAGGATTGCAACAGGCCGGCCGATGTCCGAGCCCAGTTGCAGCCAATCCTGCTCGGCCCCCACCCGCATCACCGAGCGCTTCGACACCGGCCGGCATTCGGCCGTTTCATCGACCCACGCGCCGTCGTAATTACCGTAGACGCCGACGGTCGAGAGATAGCCGATCCATTCGAGCGCCGGCATTTGAGCGATTGCCTCCCGGGCAGCGTTCAAGACGGGATCGCCGGCCTCTTCCGGGGCGATCGAGATTACCAGATGCGTTGTTTTTTCCAGCGCATCCCCGATTTCGTCAGTCAGCGCACCATCGAACAGCAGCGGTGCGATGCCGGCCTGGCGCTGCGCCTCGAATTTGTCCGGGGAGCGGGTCGTGCCGAATATGTTGGCGGGCCCCTTGTTGGCACGGGCAAAGGCCTTGCCGGAATAGCCGGCGCCGAAGATGAAGACCTGTTTCTCGCTCATGCATGCGTCCTGGTTGGCCGCGCCAGACGCCATTCGTCGCGCACGGCTGTATCGGTCTCGGTTTTCAGGCCGATAGCTGCCCGTTCTGAATATTCGGCATCGGGCACCAGCCGCGCCAGCGCCCATATTGCCGCGCCCCGCACCAGCGGCGAGGCGTCGTCCAGCAAGGCACGCACGCTGACCGCAAGCGCGGTGTCGCCGGAATTGCCGGCAGCGATCAATGCGTTGCGGACAAAACGATCGCGGCCGATGCGCTTTATCGGCGAACCGGAGAAGAAAGCGCGGAAGGCTGCCTCGTCCAGTTGCAACAGCCGGCCAAGCGGCGGCTCGCGCAATTCATCGCGCGCGGCGAGCTTGGCCTCCGAAGCAGCCCGGGCGAACTTGTTCCACGGGCAAACGGCCAAACAATCGTCGCAACCATAGACGCGGTTGCCGATCTTCTCGCGGAATTCGTGCGGGATCGGCCCCTTGTTCTCGATGGTGAGATACGAAATACAGCGCCGCGCATCGAGCCGGTATGGTGCCGGGAAGGCATCGGTCGGGCACACGTCGAGGCAGGCACGGCAGGAGCCGCAATGGTCGATCTCGGCCCGGTCGGGCACCAGTTCGGCGGTGGTGAAGATGGTGCCGAGGAACAGCCAGGAGCCATGCTCGCGGCTGACCAGATTGGTGTGCTTGCCTTGCCAGCCGAGACCCGCGGCTTCCGCCAGCGGTTTTTCCATCACCGGTGCGGTGTCGACGAACACCTTCACGTCGCCGCCGGCACGGGCCACGATCTTGCCGGCGATTTCCTTCAGCCGGCCCTTCATCACGTCGTGATAGTCGCGGTTCTGCGCATAGACCGAGATCGCGCCGCGGTCGCGCTTGGCCAGCACGCCGCGCGGATCATGGTCGGGACCGTAATTCATCGCCAGCACGACGATCGAGCGCACCTGCGGCCACAGCACCGTCGGGTCGCCGCGGCGTTGCAGCGTCTCGGCGATCCAGTCCATCGAGCCGTGAAAGCCGTCGGCGACAAATTCGGCCAGCCGCGCCGGCGCCAGCGGGATCGCATCGGGAGAGGTGACGGCGACGGCATCGAAGCCGGCGCGACGCGCCTCCGCGTCGATCAGCGTGCGCAGTTTTGCGGCGTCAGAAGTCGAGGTCCGCATAATGCGACGCCGGCGACAGGCCGCGCACGCGGTCGGTCAAAAGCGGCCGGAAGGAGGGCCGTGACTTGACCCGCGTGTACCATTCGCGCGCTGCAGGATGCTCGCGCCAATCGATCTCGCCGAGATAATCGAGCACCGACAGCGTCGCGGCAGCGGCCAGATCGGCATAGGTAACCCTGGAGCCCGCCAGCCAATGGCGAGTGCCGGCCAGCCAGTTGGTGTATTTCATGTGCTGGCGGATGTTGGCGCGCGCCGCACGGATCGCGCCTGAATCGGGCGAGCCGCCGCCCGCAACCTCCGGCATCACCGGCTTCAGCACCCGTTCGCGCACCAGATGGCGGGTGACTTCGCTTTCGGCCTTGTTGAGGTACCAGTCGATCAGCCGGCGGATTTCGGCGCGCTGCATCGGATCTTCGGCGAACAGTCGCTTATCGCGCTTCAAGACACCGCGTGTTTCATCGAGATATTCCGATATGACGGTTGCACCGACGATCGGCACGTCGCCTTCGGCCAGCAGGATCGGCAGTGTGCCGGCTGGGTTCAGCGCCAGGAACTCCTTGCGTCGGGTCCACGGCTTTTCCTCAATCAGGGCCAACTCCTCGCCATACTCGCCGAAAGCGAGGCGGACGAAGCGACAAGTGGCGAACATGGGATGATGGAAAAGCGTCAGCATGGTTCCGCGATGATAAAGCGCACTGGCGAATCGAAGGGCGCACCGGTAAGTCTTGGCCGCCCGGTTAGCGGGCCGTCAGGGTGTTGCGACCTATAGGGGGACTTGCACGCCATGACAAGCAAGCCGTTCTGTCAGCCGTCACGCCAATCCCGAGGTAGCCATGGAAAGCCAGCCATTCGTCGAAGCCCTGCTGCTCGGCCTGCTGGAGGGGCTGACCGAGTTCATCCCCGTCTCATCCACCGGCCATATCCTGCTCGCCGGCCATTTCCTCGGCTTCCATTCGACCGGCAAGGCCTTCGAGATCCTGATCCAGCTCGGCGCCATCCTGGCGATTCTCAGCGTCTATTTCCGCCGGCTGTGGCAAATGCTGGTCGACCTGCCGCATGACCGGCTGACAAGGCATTTCGCCATCGGTGTCCTCATCGCTTTCCTGCCGGCGGCGATCATCGGCGCGCTGGCGCATGATTTCATCAAGGCGGTGCTGTTCGAATCGCCGCGGATGATCTGTATCATGCTGATCATCGGCGGCTTCGTGCTGCTGGCGGTGGACCGCATGAACCTCAAGCCGTTCTACCGCGACGTCGAGCGGTTCCCGACCCGGCTTTACCTGCAGATCGGCCTTTTCCAGTGCCTGTCGCTCGTTCCCGGCACGTCACGCTCGGGTTCGACGATCGTCGGCGCGCTGCTGCTGGGTGTCGACAAACGGGCGGCGGCCGAATTCTCCTTCTTCCTCGCCATCCCGACCATGGTCGGCGCCTTCGCCTTCGACCTGTTCAAGAACCGCAACGTGCTGAGCAGCGCCGACCTGCCGATCATCGCCGTCGGCTTCGTCGCCGCCTTCGTCACGGCGCTCATCGTCGTGCGCTTCCTGCTCGATTACGTCTCGCGCAACGGCTACTCGCTGTTCGGCTGGTGGCGGCTGGTGGTGGGTGGTGTCGGGTTGGTGGCGCTGATGGTTTGGGGGTGAGCTTACCCTCCCCCTTGTGGGGATGGTGAGCAACCTCAATTCCTTCCATAGAACGCATTCTCGACATGCACCGGCCAGCGCCAGGGCAGCACCGCGACCATGTCGAAGCGCATCGACAGTTTGCCGTAATCGGACTGGCGCGACAGCCAGATGTCGGCCGCCCCCTCGATGCGGCGCTCCGATTCGTGGCCGATCGCCTCCATGGCTTCCATCAGCGTGCGCCGCGCCTTGACCTCGACGAACAGCACGAGGTCGCCGCGGCGCGCGATCAGGTCGATCTCGCCGAAGCGGGTGCGGTGGCGGCGCGCCAGAATCCGGTAGCCCTTCAACACCAATGCTGCCGCCGCCAGCCATTCGCCGCGGTGGCCGCGCCGATAGGCTTTTTGGCGGCTGGCACTCGGGCGCTCAACCACCGTCGCTTTCTCCAGAAGCATGCTTGAGTTCGAGAAGCCGCCGATACAACGCCTGTTTCTGGCCGCCGATCATTTTTGCGGCTTCCGCCGCTGCCTTGGAAGCCGGCATTTCGCCGGCGAGCGACAGCAGCAAGCGGTCGATGTCGGCCGGTTCGTTGGCCTTGGCCTCGGCCGGACCGACGCAGACGACGATCTCGCCCTTCGGCGTATCGGCCGCAGCATAATGATCGGCCAGCGCCTGCAGCGTGCCGGTGCGCATCTCTTCAAAGGTCTTGGTCAATTCGCGGCCGATCGCGGCCTTGCGCTCGCCGCCAAGCGCCTCGACCATGGCGGCAAGGGATTCGGCCAGCCGGCGCGGTGATTCGAAGAAGATCAGCGTCGCCGGCACAGCCTTCAGTGCCCCAAGCCGCGTCAGCCGCTGCCCTGATTTGACCGGCAAAAAACCGGCGAACAGGAAGGCGTCCGACGGCAGGCCGGATGCGGTCAACGCCGCGAGCGGCGCCGACGGGCCGGGAATCGGCACGACGCGAATGCCGTGGTCGCGCGCCTCGCCGACCAGCCGGTAGCCGGGATCGGACACCAGCGGCGTGCCGGCGTCGGAGATCAGCGCCACGCTCTGTCCGGCCTGGAGCGCCGCGATCAGCTTCGGCCCGGCCTCACCCGCATTGTGTTCGTGATAGGCCGTGGTGCGGCGGCGAATGGCGTAGCGGTCGAGCAGCACGCGCGACACCCGCGTGTCCTCGCAAGCAACGATGTCGGCGGCGGCCAGCGTCTCCAGCGCGCGCAGCGTGATGTCGGCCAGATTGCCGATCGGCGTCGCCACCAGATAGAGCGCCGGCTCGAGCGGCCGGGCCGCGATTTCGGTCTGCCCGACCACATAGCTGCGCTTGCCCGTTTCGGCGGTCACTGATGCCTTCTCCATTCAGCCCTGTTTGGCACGGCCAGCGTCGGCTTGCAAAAGCTGACGTTGCACCTCCCTCGCCATTCCTTTGCCACAGTAGGGAACGAAACCGGCTACGGCGGATTTACCCCCTGATTCCCGAGGAGGACAGGATGGATAGCCTTAATATGCAGGACGCTTTCGAGCCCTATCGGGCCGAGCGCAACCGCGTTGCCGTACGCAAGGACAAGCGCCTCCCCGCGAAGACCGACGCCAGCCTGGCCAAGCAGGGCTGCTTGCCCATGAATGTCAGGCTTTCCGACAACAAACCCGACAACACGACGGAGCACTGACCGGACGATGCCCAATCGCTTCGATATCTTCATCACCCGTCTTGAAACAAAAAACGCCCGCAACGACGTGCCGCTACATCCGATAGGCGACCAGCACCGCGGACGCCGCGATAAGGGCGACGCCAAGCCAGTCCGCTCCGGAGAGTCGCCCGCCGAGAAAGGCCGCGGCAAACAACCCCACAAGCACGACGCTTAGCAGGCTGTTGAAGAAGTGCTAGCGCAGGCGTTAGTGGCGTGATTCACTGCTCCCCGGAAGAATGGGGATTTGCGGATGCGCGGAT
>NZ_JAMYOR010000090.1:0-19154 GCF_040319965.1 Mesorhizobium sp. M0830
CGCATCCTGACCCCGTTTAAAAGGTCAAGACTTACCGGACAGATCGTGTGCTACCTAAACCGGACATATCGTGTGCTACCGACAGTTCCGGGGCGTGCTCTTGCGGCTCGCACCCTTCGGGAGGATAATTCGGCGTCGGATGCATTTACTGGGCGACAACCCGGATGCCCGCCCCGGCGAAGCCGCCGTGCTCCGTGGCCCCGGAGGGAGGTGTGCCATGACAAGTTACATCGTGCTGATGAACTGGACCGAGCAGGGCGCCAGAAACGTTCGCGATTCGCCGAAGCGGCTCGACGCCGCCAGGAAGCAGCTGGGAGACATGGGCGGATCGTTCAAGGCGTTCTACCTGACCATGGGCGAATACGACATGGTGGCGGTGGTCGAAGCCCCCGACGACGCGGTCCTGGCGCGTTTCTCGTTGATGCTGGCGGCGGCCGGCAATGTCAGGACGCGGACGCTGAAGGCCTTTCCCGAATTAGCCTACCGCGAGATCATCACCTCGCTCGGATAGGCTCTGTGGTGAAAGGGACGGAACCGGCTGGTCCGAGGGTAGTCTCGTTCGCACGCAACCGATCGGGCGACGTCTTGACGGCGCCCGATCGTTTGTGGTCCTTCAGGTTGCGTTACCCAACAAATGCCGAGACTATGCTGACCGTCTGGTACAACACGCGCTGTCCGGTTTGCGATGCAGGCATCAGCAGGCAGAAGCGGCGGCTGACCGAAGCGGTCAGGGCCGGACGGATCGAATTCCGCGACATCAATTTTGAACCGGCAGCGCTTGCCGGACACGGCGCGTCGCTCGAGGATATCCGCCGCCGGCTGCACGCCACCGACGCTGGTGGCCAACTGCTGGTCGGGGCCGATGTGGCGATCGCCGTGTGGAAGGTCACGCCGGGCGAGAGCTGGCTGGCGACTTTGTTCGGCAATCCCCTCGTTTTGCCGCTGACACGCTTTGCCTATGATCGTTTCGCCGACCTGCTCTATGCCTGGAACCGGCGCAAGGGTCGCTGGTAATCCTCGCTTCGCGGGCAGCATTGCGTTCGCAAGACCACCGGCGGGGCAGCTAACAATTTCGCGCGTCGCCTCGTCGAGCACTCAACACCCGCTTTGTTCCATCGACATCAAATCGCTCGCAACGCAGTCAGATACATCGTAAGATATATCTTGACTCGCCCACAGCATGCGCCTAATTAAGATATATCGTAAGATACAACTCATGGAGCAATCAATGCACAAGCACAATCATTTCGGCGAGCGCATGTTCATGCACATGGCCGGCAAATTTGGTGGCAGAGGAGGCGGCGGCTTCGGCCCGTTCGGCCATGGTGGTCGTGGCGGACGCGGCGGGCCGGGCGACATATTCCGCGCCGGCCGCATGCTGGCCGACGGCGACCTCAAGCTGATCACGCTGTCGCTGCTGGCCGAGGCACCGCGCCACGGCTACGACATCATCAAGGCGCTGGAGGAACGCACCAGCGGCATCTACAGCCCGAGCCCGGGTGTGGTCTACCCGACTTTGACCTTCCTTGAAGAGGCGGGCTACGCCGCCTCCGCCGCCGACGGCAACAAGAAGGTATTCTCGATCACCGAGGCGGGGCAGGCGCATCTTGCCGACAACCGCGAGATGATCGACGGCGTGCTCGATCATCTCGAGCGTTTCGGCCGCAAGATGGCCAAGGCGCGCGACTGGTTCGGCTGGAACGACGAGAGCGAAGAGGCTGGCCGTCGTGGCGGTCGTGGTGGCCGTTCGGAAGCACGCGACGAGTTCCGTGCCGTGCGCCACCGGCTGCGCGCGGCTCTCGGCGACTTCGTCGATGCCCCGGCCGACAGGCAGGCCGAGGCGATCGCCATCCTCGAAGCTGCAGCCGAGGCACTGGAAGCGCTGTCGCACAAGTAAGGTCTCCCGGCACGGCCGGACGCAGCCCTTGCCCGCTGGGCCAAGGACCGATAGTGAAATTCATCCCGCGCCACGCTACATGTGTGGGATGAATGCTGTTGGAGGAAGCCCGATGTCTTTTCTGAAGCGTCTTTTCGGCGGTGGTGGCGGCAATGAAGCGGCGGAGCCAAAAAACGCGGCACCAGCCAAGCAGGTCGAGCACAAGGGTTTTCTGATCAGCGCCACGCCCTACAAGGCGGACGGCCAGTACCAGACCTGCGGCGTCGTCTCCAAGGAGGTCGACGGTGTGATGAAGGAACACAAATTCATCCGCGCCGACCGCTTCGCCGGGCTCGACGATGCCGTCGACATCTCGATCAAGAAGGGCATTCAATTGGTCGACGAGCAGGGCGAGCGGATTTTCGGATAGGGCCGGGATTGGTCGTGGCGACAAACGTCGGCCCTCCGCAGGAAGCGGTAATTCGCTACCAGTTTCTCAAATGACGGCAGTAGGCGGCAAGCAGAGAGTCTCGACAATTGAGCGTAGCATTCGCCAAGGAGGAAAGTGCTGAGGCAGCATCGGAAACGATCCTGCCGGCTCGCCCTGTCTCCGATCGGATCAACCTCGTTACGGAGGCGGGCCTCAAGATGCTGCAGGATGAATTGGCTGGCGCTCAGCAGGCTCTCGAGGCCGCCAGCATGCTGGAGGATGTCACTGAGAGGCGACGGCAGTCGGCGGTTCCGGTTCGAGATATGCGCTATTATGCCGAGCGCGTCCGTACAGCTCAACTTATGTCGGTGCCCACGTCCAATGAGGTGATCGCCTTCGGGCACACGGTCACTTTCAAGCGTGATGATGGCCGCATCCAGACCTTCCGCATCGTCGGCGAGGATGAGGCAAACCCGTCTCAAGCTTCGATTTCGCATGGTTCTCCGGTTGGCATCGCGCTGACCGGCAAAACCGTTGGCGACTTTGTCCAACTGGGGCCGCGCGAACTTGAGATCCTGTCCATTTCCTAGTTGGGCATCGGGTATGGCGCACGACCAGTGCGAGTGCCTGGAACCAATGACGGGTGAGACTGTTCAATTGTAACTTCGACAAAACGCTGACGAGCCCAGCCGTTGGGCAAGCGGCCACCTTGAGGAGTTCCTATCATGATTTCGTCCAGAATTCGTTCACTCGCGGTTGCCGTCATCGCGGCAGGGGCAGTCAGCGTTTCCGGCGCCGCGCATGCCGACAGCGGCACGATCCGCTTTGCCGTCTACAAGGCGGCCTTCTTCGTGGGTGGATCCGGAGGCGAGGGCACGCTGACCTTCCATGGTCGTCGCTACCCCATCTCGGTCGCCGGCGTCTCGGGCGGCCTCGCCTTCGGGGTCTCCAAGACGTATTTCCAAGGCACCGTGCGCCATATCAGGCGCGCCCGGGATGTGACAGGCGTATACGGGGCGGCGGGCGGTGGCGGCACGCTCGGCAAAGGGGCTCAGGTGATCGTCATGACCAATGACAAGGGCGCCCAGCTCGAACTGTCTGGCAAGCAGGTAGGCCTGCAGGTCAACGCCGATCTCAGCGGTATGTCCATCACGGTGAAGTAAGAGGTTCGTCAGTCCTTAAAATGGACCTTGCTGCGGCGGCGCCGCGTGCCTTCCGGCTCAGACGCCTGCAATCGCACCGGACAGGCCAGGCTCATGGCGCGCCTGGCCTGTCCGGTCGGAACTCGATCCGGCCGAAGACTAAGCCGCCTGCAACTGCCTGCGCGGCAGCGGCGGGAAGGCGATGGCGATGCCGACTGCACCAAGCCCGACGAGGGCCGAGCCGACGAACAGCCAGGAATAGTTGGCGTAGGCATCGAACACCATGCCGCCGGCCAGAGGTCCGAGCGCCATGCCGAGGCTGGACAGCATGGTGGCGGCGCCGAACACGGTGCCGAGGATGTGTTGGCCAAAGTATTCGCGCGCCAGCACCGCGTAGAGCGGCATGACGCCGCCATAGGTGGCGCCGAAGATGACGGCCAGCATATAGAACTGCTCGAGCCGGCTGATCGAGAGATAGGCGGCGATGACGATCGCCTGGATCGCCAGGCCCGCGATCAGTACCGGCTTGACGCCCAGGCGATCGGCAAGCACGCCGTAGAAAAGCCGCCCGCCGAGGCCGGCAAGACCCTCGACACTGTAGATCGAAACGGCCGCCATTGGGGTGACGCCGCATAGCATGGCATAGCTGACCATGTGGAAGATCGGCCCGGAATGCGCGGCGCAGCAGGCGAAGAAGGTCAGCCCCAGTACGATGAATTGCGGCGAGCGCAGCGCCTGGCCGACCGTCAGGCCAGCACCATCGGCAGCCGGTGCGGAACCAGTGTCAGCGACGGCTGGCTTCGGCGGCTGACGAACCAGCAGCACGGCCGGCAGCAGCAGCACCCAAGCCGTGATGCCGATGTCGAACATGGCGGTGCGCCAGTCGTAGGCCGAAATCAGCCAGCGGGCGAAGGGCGAGATCGTCATCGGCGCCACGCCCATGCCGGCCGAGACCAGCGAGACCGCAAGGCTGCGGTTGGTGTCGAACCAGCCGGTGGTCAATGCGATCATCGGCGCAAAGAAGGCGCTGGCGGCGAGGCCGACCAGCACGCCATAGGTGATCTGGAAGGTGAGGAGCGAGCCGGCGCGGCTGGCCAGCACCAGCGCTAGCCCGAGCAGTACCGCCCCGATCGTCACGACGATGCGGGCCCCAAAACGGTCCGACAGGGCGCCCCAGGCGAAGCCGCCAAGGCCCATCACCAGGAAGTTGAGCGTCATGGCGCTCGAAATGCCGGCGCGCGACCAGTTGGTGTCGATCGCCATCGGCTCAAGGAAGATCGCCAGCGAAAACATCGTTCCGATGGCGACACAGGACATCAGCGCGCCAGCGGCGACGATGACCCAACGATAGGAAAGGCTCATTCAAATCTCCCATGCCAGAGGGCAGCGCTGCACGCTGCTTGCATCCGAAGGACGCTGGCATCGAGGCCGATCCTACAATCCGGTTGCATTTTTTATCCAGTCTGAACGGCGCTGTTTTTCGGTGGTCCTTTTTTGGACGCACGTCATTATCCTGAAACCGTTTCGCACTTTTGGGCGACATGCGTCAGATCGGCAGTTCCGACGTGTATTTGATCGTCTGGCTGGGAACGTCCGTCTTGACGTTCTGCACGCCCTTGATGCGGCTCAGATGCTCCGACTGGAAGCGGCGGTAGTCATCGATGCCGGCCGCCACCACGCGCACCATGGCATCGCAGTCGCCGAGCATCAGATAGCACTCCATCACCTGCGGCAGCTTGGCGACTTCGGTGGCGAAATGCTCGATCGTGTCCTCGTCCTGTGCCTTCAGCCAGATCCGGGTGAAGAAGGTCAGGCCCTTGCCGATGCTGGCCGGGTTGAGCACTGCCACATAGCGGTCGATGATGCCGGCTTCCTCCAGCAGCTTCACGCGCCGTAGGCAAGGTGAAGGCGAAAGCCCGACCTCATTGGCCAGATCGTTGTTGGCCATGCGGCCGTCGCGTTGCAGCGCCCGCAGGATCCGTCTGTCGATCTCGTCGAGTTTCATGGCGTTCGATTCCATTTATACGGTGATTGGTGACACCAAATGCCAAAATTCCATGAAACACAACAATCTTTGCAACCAAATTGCGGGCCGATATCGCTATGTTTGCCGCGACATCAGTTGATTTCAAACGCAGGGAAGCGGCGGCCGCGAGGCCAGTCGATGGATAACCATGAGTTTTACACAGGCAGTCGAGACGGCGGGCGATGGCTCCGGATCCGAATTCCGGCGTGGCGTGGCGTCATGCGCGCCTGTCCTGTTCGGCACCATCCCCTACGCGCTGGTGCTTGGCGCACAGGCCACGCAGAGAGGCTTGAGCGTTGTCGAACTGTCGGCAATGACGGGACTGAATTTTGCCGGCGGTTCGGAATTCGCGGCGATCCAGTTGTGGACGTCGCCGCCGCACATCGTGCTCATCGTCGCCATCACCTTCCTCGTCAACAGCCGTCATTTGCTGATGGGGGCGGCGCTGGCGCCGTTCCTGCGCTCCCTGCCCAGGCGCAAGGTCTTTCCGGCGCTGTTCTTGATGTGCGACGAGAGTTGGGCACTCGGGCTCGCCGACGCCAGGCAGCGCAGGGCTGCCGGCATCACGCCGGCCTTCAGCCCGCGCTACTACATGGGCGCGGCATTGGCGATGTATCTCACCTGGGTGGCCTTCACCACGCTGGGTGCCTTGCTCGGCCCGATGCTCGGCGACGTCGGGACCTACGGTTTCGACATGGCGTTCCCGGCCGTCTTCCTGGTGCTGATGCGCGGCATGTGGACGGGCGTGGCGGCCGCGCGGCCCTGGCTGGTCAGCCTCGTCATCGCGGCGCTGTTCTATCTCTTCATCCCGGGCGCCTGGTATGTCGCCGCCGGTGCGGTGTCGGGGCTGGTCGCGGCCTGGCTGATGGCCGGTGATGTATGATCGACGCAACGACCGTGCTTACCATCGTGCTGATGGCCGGCGTTACCTACCTGACGCGGATCGGCGGCTATGTCTTGCTGCGCAACCGCACGCTCAGCGCTCGCGCCACGGCGGTGATGGAGGCAGCGCCCGGTTGCGTGCTGATCTCGGTGATCGCGCCGGCCTTCGTTTCGAGGAATCCTGCCGACCTTCTGGCGCTGGCGATCACTTTGATCGCGGCGACGCGGCTGTCCATGCTGCCGACCGTTCTGATCGGGGTCGCTTCGGCGGGGCTGTTGCGGCATCTGATTGGCTAGAACGAAAAAAGGCAGGCGCGGCGCGCCTGCCTTTTTCAATCCAGATGATCGGTGTGACTTACGCTGCCGCCGCGACATCCCGGGTGGCGGCCACTACGGCGTCGACCTTTGCGGTCGCCTTGGCGAGCGCCGATGCTACCGCGTCAGGCCCCATGCTGACGCCTTCGATGCGAATGACGTCGACATCGGTCATGCCGAGGAAGCCGAGCACGCCGCGCAGGTAGGGAATGGCGTGATCGAACTGCACGGCAGCACCTTCCGAATAGATGCCGCCGGAAGCCAGCACGATATAGACCTTCTTGCCGGTGACGAGGCCCTTGGGGCCGTTCTCGCCATAAGCAAAGCTCTTGCCGGAGCGGGCGATGTGATCGACCCAGGACTTCAGCGTCGAGGAGATGTTGAAATTGATGAAGCCGGTGGCGAGGATCACCGTATCCGCTGCGAACAACTCGTCCAGCACGACATCGGAAACGCCGACCACCTCGGCCTGACGCTCAGAGCGGGCTTCGGCCGGCGTATAGATGCCGGTCGCATAGTCGGCATCGATGTGCGGCAGCGGGTTGGCGACGAGATCACGCACCACGAGCGTGTTGGACGGATCGGCGGCAAGCAGCTTCTCGGCGAATTCGGTGGCGATACGGGTCGAGTGCGAAGCAGCGCCACGCGGGCTTGAGGTGACAAGAAGAATGGACATGTTGGCTCTCCAGCGGGTTGTGATGATTTGTCCCGCCACATATGGGGCTACCAACCCATTCGATAAACGGATATAATTTCTATACGATCCATCCATAAAGTAGATATAGCGATGCAGCCCAACCCGACGCTCGACCAACTTCAGATACTGGTGACGGTCGCCGAAAGCGGCAGCTTCTCGGCGGCCGGCCGTAAGCTCAACCGATCGCAATCCGTCATCAGCTACGGCATTGCCAATCTTGAGGCGCAGCTCGGCCTGAAGCTGTTCGAGCGCGAGGGTACGCGCGAGCCGCAGCTGACCGATATCGGGCGGGCGATGCTGGAAGATGCGCGTCGTATGATCGGCGTGCTGCAGCGCATGCGCTCGCGCGTCGACAGCCATCATCAGGGACTTGAGGCTGAAATTGCGCTGTCGGTCGATGCGGCGCTGCCCTCACCGGTGCTGGTTCGGGTGCTGAAGGCATTCGAGGCACAGTTTCCGACGGTGATGTTACGCGTACACATCGGTACGCTTGGCTTGATCCCCGATCATGTCGTCAGCGGGCAGGCCGACCTTGGCATTGGTGGCCTGCTGGGCGAGGTCGATGTGCATCTTGTGCGTATCGGCTTCATGTCGATCGTGCTGGCAGCCGCGCCCACCCACCCGCTGGCGTTGCTACCAAAACCGGTGGCGATCGAGGATGCGCGCGAACACACTCAGCTGGTCGTCACCGACCAGTCGGAGCGCACCAAAGGACGTGACTTTGGCGTCTACGCCTACCGCACCTGGCGGCTGACGGACATGCGCACCAAGCATACGCTGATGCGCGAGGGGTTGGGCTGGGGCGGGCTGCCGCGCTGGCTGATCGCCGACGATCTGGCGAGCGGCCGGCTGGTCGAAATCGATCTCGAGTCCTTCAGGGAGGTGAGTTCTCCCTTGTTTGCCATGCACCGCAACGATCGCAGCCCGAAGCCGGCAGCGGCCTGGCTGATCGATCAGTTCAAGCGCCAATTCGGCTGCTTCAACGAGTTCGAGCCGGGCGAGGTGCCTGAAGACGGGCCGGAGACAGCCCATCGATCAGCGCCATGAGCACGGCGTGATAATCCTGCGCTGATGCGCCGGCCTCGATGGCGAGCGCGGCGCGGTCGAAGGCAGCGGCAAGGAGCGCCGTCAGCGCCTCCGCCGGCAATCTCGTCATCGTCTGCGCCCGCA
The DNA here is from genome assembly GCF_040319965.1 of Mesorhizobium sp. M0830. NCBI lineage: Bacteria > Pseudomonadati > Pseudomonadota > Alphaproteobacteria > Hyphomicrobiales > Phyllobacteriaceae > Mesorhizobium > Mesorhizobium sp. M0830. The sequence continues at coordinate 8,539 of NZ_JAMYOR010000090.1, forward strand.
TTGCCGCAACCAGACCTTCGCGCAGCGAGCGGTTGCCGTGACGGTTGTCGATCTCGTCCATGGCGGCGCGGTCGAGCACGGCCGGCCCATCGAGCAACAGCAGCCGTGTGCGGCCGGGCGCACGCATGGCCGCGAGATAGGCACATGAACCGGCAATCAGCGCGTCGCGCGCATTGAGCGAGGGCGGCGAGGCGTGTTCGATCTCCTCGGCGACAGCTGCCGCCTCCTGCTCGACCACGGCGGCAAACAGTGCCTGCTTGTCGGCGAAATGGTGATAGAGCGCGCCGCGCGTGACGCCGGCGGCGGCGACAATCTCTGGCGTGCCGGTCTCGGCATAGGATTTTTCGGTGAACAACTTTCGCGCAGCGGCGATCAGATCGGCGCGCGTCGCCTCGGTGCGGTCGCGGTTGGAGCGACGTGCGGAGTCCTGTTGCATACATGCAGCCTGTATGTTAATTCAATCTACATGCAGACTGTATGTTAATAGACGGGAGAAGGAAAGATGAAGACCACGAGCTATTATCCGGTGCTGATGACCGGTGACGTCGCCGGCACAACGGCTTTTTATGTCGAGCATTTCGGCTTCCAGCCGCTGTTTGAAAGCGACTGGTACGTGCATCTGCAATCAGTGGAAAGCAAACGTGTCAATCTCGGCATTGTCCAAGGCGACCACGAGACGATCCCTGAGGAGGGGCGGGGCCGCACATCGGGCCTGTTGATCAATTTCGAGGTGCGCGACCCGGACGCGGTCTATGAGCGGATCATTGCCGCCGGCCTGCCGATCCTGCGCTCTCTGCGCGACGAACCCTTCGGCCAGCGCCATTTCATCACCAAGGATCCCAATGGCGTGCTGATCGACGTCATCAAGCCGATTGCGCCGAGTGAGGAATTTCTGGCGCAGTATGCGGAAAGGGCGGCGGGAGCCTGAGCGTCAGCCCTAGCCAGCCCTTGCCACCGGCGTCACTGTCACCTGGCTGACGCCGGTGCGGCGCACGACGGTGCACAGCGTTTCGCGGCCGATGCGATCGGCGTCGAGCATACGCACCAAATCGTCGACCCCGGTGACCGGGCGGCCATCGATGGCGGCGATGATGTCGCCTTCCTTGAAGCCCGCTTTTGCCGCCGGGCCGTTTTTCTCGACGCTGCGCAGCCGGACCGCCGTCTTGCTCGACACTTGCGACAGAAGCGCGGCGCGGCGTGGCAGACCCGTGGTGTCAGCCGAGACGCCGATGAAGGCGCGGCGCACGCGGCCGAAACGAATGATCTCCGAAATGACGAAGTTGGCGGTGTTGGAAGCGACCGCGAAGGCGATGCCTTGCGCGCCATGGATCATGGCGGTGTTGACGCCGATGACCTCGCCGGCCGAAGAAACCAGCGGTCCGCCGGAATTGCCGGGGTTGAGTGCCGCATCGGTCTGGATGACATCGTCGATCAGCCGGCCGGTGGAAGCGCGCATCGAGCGCCCCAGCGCCGAGACAACGCCGGAGGTGACGGTCCACTCGAAGCCCAGGGGGTTGCCGATGGCAATGGCGATCTGGCCGCGCCGCAGCCGCTTGGAATCGCCCAGCGGCGCGATATCGGCAAAGCTGCCGTCGGCGCGCACCAGTGCTATGTCGGTGTCCGGGTCGCGGCCGAGCACGTGGCCTTCTCGCGAGGCGCCGTCCGGCATCGAGACGCGCACCGTTCTTGCGTCGCCCACGACGTGAAAATTGGTGACGACCAGCCCGTCCTGCGCGATGACGAAGCCCGAGCCATGGCCGCCCTGACCGCTGATGCGCTCGATGCGGCAGACGGCAGGGCCGATGCGGTCGACCGCGTCGGCAACCGTCGTCGAATAGGCGTCGAGCAGCGTGCCGTCGGCTAATCTGTCGTCAGTTTCGAATTTCGGGGCGAGGAGGGCCATCGGCGGGGTTCCGTGTTGTCGGGCGCAAGGACGATTTTTCCTGCGCGTGCCGTGGTCCCAAAACCGCTGAGCACTTTTGGGCGACACGCACTATATGTGCGGAGCGGCCGGACCGGCCGCGACCTGACCAGATGGCCAGTCAAACCGCCAACTAGCCGTCAGGCGAGTACCTTCGGGCGCGCTGTCGAGCGATATCTGGGGCATGAGAAAACCCAGGAGACCAATATGAGCGATTTCAATCTGAGTGCGTTTTCGGAAGCCATCGCCGATCTCGCCGCCAAGGCGGCACCGACAACGGCAAGTTTCGCCACGCATCAGCATCGGACGGCAAGCGCCTTCCACTGGCGTGACGGCTACTTCGTCACCGCCGAAGAGGCTGTCGAGGCAGGCGAGGAGATCGAGCTGGTGTTGGCTTCGGGTGAGACGGTGAAGGCCGAGCTCGTCGGCCGCGATCCTTCGACCGGCGTTGCCCTGCTGAAGCCGGCTGCTGCCGTCAACGCAGCGCCGTTGGCCAAGGCCGGTGCGGTGCGGCCCGGCAATGTCGCCATCGCCATCGGCAACAGTGACGGTTCCGCTCTGGCCGTGTCGGGCTCGGTCGGCGAGGTCGGTCCGGCCTGGCGCTCGATGCGCGGCGGCAGCATCGACCGGCGCATCAATCTTGCGGTCGGTGCCGGCGGCCGCTTCGAGGGTGGCCCGGTGCTCGACGCCAAGGGCGCACTGATCGGCATGCTCTTGTTCGGGCCGCGTCACCGGGCGCTGGTGATGCCTTACGAGACGATCGAGCGAGCGGTCGCGACGCTGCGCGAAAAGGGCCATGTCGCGCGTGGCTATCTGGGCGCCGGCCTGCATCCGGTGCGCGACCGCGACGCGCATGGCGCGATGGTGATGAGCCTCGACGAGGATGGACCGGCCAAGGCCGCGGGCCTCTCTCTTGGCGACATCATCGTGGCGTGGAACGGCGAGGCCGTGCATGGTCCGCGCGACCTGATCCGCAGGCTCGGGCCCGACAGCGCCGGTGCTTCGGTGACGCTCGGCGTCGTACGCGGCGGCGAACAGCGCGATGTCGCGCTGACCGTCGGTGAAAAGCCGCTTTCCTGAGAGGAGTGATGGACACGTTCACCAGCGACCGGATCATGACTGACGGTGCCGTCTCGCGGCGGCTGGTGGTGCTGATTGCGCTTGGTGACGCGTCGCGCGCCGAGCGCCTGGCTGCCTCGCTTGCCGCGAGCGAAGACCTGCTGCCGGTCGTGGCCGGCAAAGCCGATGTCGCCATAGTCGACGACAGGAGCGGGGACGCCGTGCCGGTGTCAACGCCACGGGTGCTGCTGTCGGGACGCGCCAATGGCGGGCGACCCGCTGGCGAAGTATTGGCCGTCATGCCTGTGGACGCGGACGATTTGTTGATCGCTGCCGCGGCGCGACTGGCTGCAGCTGGCTATCGCGTATCGGGCGACGGCAGAAGCGGGCGCCTTGAGGACTTCCATCCCGGCGACGGCGAGCCGTTCGAGGATGAAGCCTCCGACGAGCATGCGATCCGCCCAACACTGTCGCCGCGCGAGGCGGAAGTATTGGCGCTGCTGGCCGAGGGAGCGCCCAACAAGGTTATCGCACGGCGGCTGAACATTTCCGTGCACACGGCGAAGTTTCATGTCGCCGCGATCCTGATCAAGCTTGGCGCCGCCAACCGCACAGATGCCATCGCCATCGCGATGCGGCAGGGGCTGGTGCTGGTCTAATTGTACATCACACCGCTTCGATGTCGGTTAGCCGGAAATCATCACCCTTGAACAGCAGCGGCATGGCTTCGAGACGCGCCGTGGCGTAGGCGATGCAGTCGCCATAATTCAGCGCCGCCGGATGCCGGCCCTTGCCGTAGCGCAGGAAGGCCTGGCGTGCGACCGCGGCATGGTCGGCGGTAAAGGCAACGGTCTCGATCGAGGCGGTGCGCAGGAAGTCGTCTAGGCGATCAAGGATTTCATCCTGCCTGCCGCCGGCGAGCACCATCGTCGTTTCAAGAAATGTTGGCGCCGCCAACAGCCGCCTTTTGGCCTGTGCGATCGCCAACACGAAACGCTCGTAACCAGGCTCGGCGCGCAGGATAGCAACCAGGGCCGAGGAATCGATGATCATTTCGTCGGGATCCCGAACTCGTCGTAACCGAGGATTTCGTCGTCGGTCATCGCATTTTCGCGTTTGGGGATTTTTCCGGCACTGTCGGAGATAGCCATCAACCGCTGAAACAGGTCGCTGGTTTCATCGCGCGGCACCAATCGCTCGCGCGCAACTTCGCGCTCGAGACTCTGGCGGATGGCCTCGGTCACCGACACGCGGCGGCGGCGAGCGAGTTCGCGCGCCATTTGCTCGACTTCCATGTTCTTAATCGACAGTGCCATGCTATATTCTACCTATCTGTATGGAATATATATCGAACGCTCAGCAATTCCAACAGGTTTGGACCGTAGGCCCGCGCCAGCTGCCGCAGCGTCACCACGGCGTCGCACCGCAAGCTCTTGTATCCGTGACCGCCACAGGCAAGGATTGCGTAAGGAAAATACGCAGCCGGAGGAAAAATGTCGCTCAAGGGAAAGACGCTGTTCATCTCCGGCGGATCGCGCGGCATCGGGCTGGCGATCGCGCTGCGTGCCGCGCGTGACGGCGCCAATGTGACGATCGCCGCCAAGACCGCCGAGCCGCACCCCAAGCTGCCGGGCACGATCTATACGGCGGCTGAAGAGATCGAGCGGGCCGGAGGCAAGGCGCTGCCTGTGCTGTGCGATATCCGTGAAGAGGCGCAGGTTGCAGATGCGGTCGCCAGAACCGTCGAAAAGTTCGGCGGCATAGACATCTGCGTCAACAATGCCAGCGCCATCCAGCTCACCGGCACGCTGGAAACTGACATGAGACGCTATGACCTGATGCATCAGATCAACACGCGCGGCACCTTCCTCGTGTCCAAAATGTGCATTCCACACCTGAAGTTAGCCAGCAATCCTCATATCCTGAATCTAGCGCCGCCGCTCGACATGAAGGCCAAATGGTTCAAGAACCACGTCGCCTACACGATGGCCAAGTTCGGCATGTCGATGTGCACGCTGGGGATGAGCGCCGAATTCGCCAGGGACGGCATTGCGGTCAATTCGCTGTGGCCGATCTCGACCATCGACACGGCGGCGGTGCGCAATCTGCTCGGCGGCGCGACAGTGGCGGCGATGAGCCGTTTGCCCGACATCATGGCCGATGCCGCGCATGCCATCTTCATGCGGCCGGCGCGTGAGACAACGGGCAATTTCTACATCGACGAAGAGGTGCTGCGCGCCGAGGGCGTCAGCGATTTCTCGGTCTATTCACCTGATGCGAACGGGCCTCTGGCCGGCGACTTTTTTGTGCCGGACGAGGTGTTTGCTAATTCGAGCACGGAGATAAGAGGATCTATTAGAGTAATTCCAGGAAAAGCGTGAAACGGCTTTCCCTTGGGAATTGCGTCAAAACAAAGAGTTAGAGAAGTTTTCCGGAGAACTCAGAAGCGCGGAGCCACAAGCGTCGATTGACGAGCTGTCAGCTGATCCGTGATGGCGTGTCCGTGGGCTGAGCGAGCTCCGCCTGGTTCCGGTCGGCCTGCGGGCTGCGGAGCTATTTCGGTCAGGTCGCTCCGGCTTGCAATTTGCAAGACAAAACCCCGCCGGAGAGGGTCCGGCGGGGCTCAATACGTCCCGCTGGAGTCGGGACGGGGCAGGGAACGCCCAATCCTGAATCTGGGGTAGGTGCGCCTTCTATTCAATGAGCCCGGTTGCATACCGGAACATTTCTTGAACTTGGGACGTCGATCCATCCCCGGTGAAGCCGGGGATGGATGCTTCTCGTGCCGATTCCACAAACCAGGTCATGACATTGAAATCATGGCTTAATTGTTGCTGGCGACAGGCGCCACCAGCGGGGTGATACGGCGGATCGCAACGCGTCGGTTCTCGCGGTTGGGTCCCGCCGTGTTGACCTTCAGATACTCCTCGCCATAGCCCTGTGTCGTCAGGTTTTCCGGCGGAATGCCGAACGCGTTGGTCAGCGCCTGCGCCACCGCTTCCGCGCGGCGGTCGGACAGAGCCAGGTTTGCCTCCGGCGTGCCCACCGCGTCGGTGTGGCCTTCGATCAGGAAGGTCTCGGCCGGGTTCTTCTTCAACAGCTTCTCCATGGCGGTGGCGACGCCCTCGAGCTTCTGCACCTCGGTGTCGGAGATCGAGGCCGAACCGAAATCGAAGTTGAGCGTATCGAGATCGACGCGCCGTGCGATGTCGCGCACACGGGCCGAGCGCTTGACCTCGTCGATTGAGTAGAGGCGTTGCACCCGTTCCACCGGCGGCTGTTCGAGGAAGGTGTAGTAGTCGTCCGGATCCTCTACATTCTCGGAGTCCAGTATGTACTCCTCGCGCGGAATGGTGAGCCGCATCGGCGGCAGGTCGTCGCCCGGATCGCGCCAGTCGCCCTCATCCTCATACTGGCTCTCGTCGACATAGCTCAGCACATACTCGTGCCCGTCCGGAGCGATTCGCGAACGCTGGATGATGTCGCCGTAGCGGTTGCGGATGGTGATGATCCGGACACCGTTGTCACGCTCGACAATTTCCCGGGTGCGATCGCCCGACAGGTCCTCATAATACACGTTCCTGGCGCCGCGATGCATACGTGGAGCGTCACTGCTTTCCACGATCGTCTGGTTGTTGAACTGGAGGATGACGCGGTCGCCGAGTTCCCTGACGACGTCGACGCCTTGCGGACGCCGGCGGTCGCGGACGTTCTCATCGGGTGCGCGCTCGACGCGTTTGCCCTTTTCCTCCGTCACGGGAGCGATCTTTTCAGGCTGGATTGCCTGCTGGGCCGCCCTGTCGTCGGTGGGTGGTGGTCCCTGGTCGACCGGAGCAGGCTTTGGAGCCTGCGCCTGCTGACCATTCTGCTGGGTGGGCTGGTTGGCCTGCTCACTCGCATTCTCGCCTCCCTGCCGGCCATTCTTGCCCTTGCGCTTGCGCAGGACATCCTTCTGGCTGTCTAGGATGGGGGCTGCATTCTTGTCGGCCGGGGCCTCAGTCTGGGTCGCATTTTCACCTTGGGCCGGCTGTTCACCTGGGGCCGGCTGTTTGCCAGTCACCGGCTGCCGGCCATTGGCGGGTTGTTCGGCCGTCGACGGTTGTTCTCCGGTGGCCGGCTGCTCTGCCGTTGCCGGCTGTTCGCCGACAGGCTTCTTGCCGCGCTTCTTCTTTTCCTGAGGCTGTTTGCCCTCGGTCGGCGCCGCCTGTTGCTCGGGCTGAAGCGGCTCGGCCAGCGGAACCGGCTCGCCGGCGGGCGCTTGCTTCCTGGCTGGCGCCTGTTCGGCGGGTGCGGCTTCGATCTGCTGGTCCTGCTTGTGCTTCTTGCGCAGGGGCTGTGGATTGTTGTCGTTTGCCGGGGCGGCCTGCTGTGCAGGCTGTTCAGCCGGCGCCTGCTCCGTCTGCTGCTGCTGGTCGCGCTTCTTCCTGCGCGGCTGTGGTTGCTCGGCCGGAGCGGCCTGTTCGGCAGGCGCCTGTTGGGTCTGCTGCTGCTGATCGCGCTTCTTCCTACGCGGCTGCTGTTCTTCGACCGGAGCGGCCTGTTCGGCTGGCGCCTGCTGGGTCTGCTGCTGCAGATCGCGCCTCTTCCTGCGCGGCTGCTGTTCTTCGGCCGGAGCGGCCTGTTCGGCCGGCGCCTGCTGGATCTGCTGCTGCAGATCGCGCCTCTTTCTGCGCGGCTGCTGTTCCTCGGCCGGAGCGGCCTGTTCGGTCGGCGCCTGCTGGATCTGCTGCTGCTGATCGCGCTTCTTCCTGCGTGGCTGCTGCTCCTCGGCGGGCTGCTCGCGCTGGGCAGGCGCTGCCTGCTGTTCAGGCTCGGGCCTCTTGCGCTCGGGCTTTTGTTTCGGCTCGGCCTGCTGCTTCTTTGCGCAGGCTTCTGCTGATTCGCCCTCGGCGCATGCTGCTTGCGCCAAATTGAATGGGACCGACGTGCGCTGGGTAGGGCCGAACGCGGCACTTTCCTGAAGCGGGAACGCGCCCAAAGGCGTGGATGCCATCAGCAGGCCAAGTGCGGTACCGGCCAGAATCCGTGGTTGGCGTTTCATCGAAAACTCTCCTTATGGGGTCCCATCCTTGCCGAAACCTATCTTGCGCCGATTGGTTCCGGTTTGGCGTGAATAGAGGCCGCGCAGGGCGATTGGCCGCCCTTTTTAAGGCAACTTCGTGTCTTTCACCCGCCGCCGGCGCATTCCTCCCGTTGCCATGCTTGACCTTGCCGGCGGCTGGGGCCACATGCCGGGGATGGAAACGCCATTCTGGAAAACCAAATCCCTGGAGGCGATGAGCCCGACCGAGTGGGAATCGCTCTGCGACGGCTGCGGCAAATGCTGCCTGTCGAAGCTTGAGGATGAGGATTCTGGTGAGATTTACTGGACCAGCGTCGGCTGCCGGCTGTTCGACGCCCAGACCTGTCGCTGTTCGGACTACGCCAACCGGCTGGCACGCGTCCCCGACTGCGTCGGGCTGACGCCACAGAATGTCCGCACCATCAGCTGGCTGCCCAGCACTTGCGCATACCGGCTGGTGGCCGAGGGCCGCGATCTCTACTGGTGGCACCGGCTGGTGTCGGGCAGCGCCGAGACCGTGCATGAAGCCGGCATGTCGATGCGCGGCCGGGTCAAGGCGAGCGAAACCGATCTCGCCGAGCCGGAAGACTATTTTGATTACATGCTCGACGAGGAGCCGTAAGGCTCGCGCTGGGACGACGAGCCAGAGGCTCGCGCTGGGACGACGAACCACAGGGTTCGCGCCGGGGACGCCTGACCCTCAGCCAATCGGTTGGATCGGAAACAGGCGGCGTTCCTATCGGTCACCGGGATGGGGACGAATGGTCGGCAATTTCCTTTTTCCCGCCACATGAACCAGAGATGAACGTCAGGTTCGCAAAGAGTTCAGACAGGCCAGTGCATTCTCCCTCCATCGGTTCACGAGGACGGGCGAAAGCCCGCAATAAAGGAGAGAAGACAATGTTCACCACCATCAAGACGGCAGCCCTTTCGGCTCTGGTCGGTCTCGGCACGCTGACGGCTATTCCCGCTCATGCCGACAGCCTCTATCTTGGCTTCGGCAACAACAACGACCCGCGTTTCGGCGTCTATACCGGCGACGACGGCTATCGCTATCGCCATGATGAACGCCGCGGCGACTGGCGTGATGAACGCCGCGGCGGCTGGCATCGTGGCTGTTCGCCGGACCGCGCCCTCGACAAGGCCGAACGCATGGGCCTCTACCGTGCCCGCATCGTCGACGTCAGCCGTCGTACGGTGAAGGTGATGGGCCGCCAGGACGGCGACCGCGTCGTGGTCGTGTTCGCCAACGAGCGCGGTTGCCCGGTTATCTACCGCTAAGGCTGAGGCCGGACTCATCCGTACTCATAGAAGCATGATCTTCTGCGTGGATGAGCCTGCTGCGACAATCAACCTGAGAACATGATCTTCTGCGAAGATCAGGCGGCATGATCCTCTGCGAGGATCAGCCGGGATACGACCTTCTGCGAAGGTCGGTCTGGACTAACGGGCCCCCTTTCCGCCGGAAGGGTGTGGCTCGAAAAACCCCGCGGGGGCGATCCCGCGGGGTTTTTCATGCGCGTTGGTGGCTGGTGGTCGGATCCGTGGCTGGACAAGCCTCAGCCATGGATCGTCAGAGCCCGCTTACTTCAGTTCGAAGGTGACGGTGACCTGCACATTGTAGGAATTCTCGCCGGCCTGCACCGGAGCCGCGGCACCCGCGGCGTCGAAGGCCTTGGCGTTGATCGGCATCGGCGTCGGCGCGATGTTCTGGTCGGTGATCTCGAGCACCTTGCCGAGGCTGACGCCGGCGGCCCCGGCCAGCGTCTTGGCCTTGGCCATCGCATTGGCGACCGCCTTCTTGCGCGCTTCGGTGACTGTGGCCGCCGGGTTGTCATTGGTGAAGGCGATGCCGCCGCCCTGGTTGACGCCCAGCGACACCGCCTTGTCGAGGATCTCGCCGGTCTTGTCGACATCGCGCACCCGCACCGAAAGCGTGTTGGTCACCTGATAGGCGACCAGTTCGGCCTCTTGGCTGCCGTCCGGCTTATTGGTGTAGTTGTAGCGCGGATTGATCTGGATGCCTGCGGTCTGCAGGTCGCGGTCGTTGATGCCGGCCGACTTCATCGCCGCGGTCACGGCGGCCATGGCGTCATTGTTGGCGTCGAGCGCGGCGCGCGCGGTCTTGGCCTCTCGCATGACACTCAGCGTCAGGACCGCCAGATCGGGGGCTACGGTTGCCTCGCCTTCGCCTGACACGATGATGCGGGGCGGCGTCGGCAAATCGGTGGCTCCAGCCATCGCCGGAAAAGCGATTGCAGCGGTGAGCGCGAGAGGCAAAAGGCGTCTGGTCATGAAAATCTCCTTGGTCTGCGATCTACTCGCAAAGGTTGCGTAGAGCGAGATTATGGGTTGATTTGGGCGATCTGCGGAAGCCCGTCGGGAAAGCCTTGTGCGGCGACAGGAAAAACATTATCCAGCCGGCGTGGGGCCTGTAGCTCAATGGTTAGAGCCGGCGGCTCATAACCGCTTGGTTGGGGGTTCGAGTCCCTCCGGGCCCACCATTCAGTTCACCATCCACTATGAACTCCGGCTTAGAACCCCAACTTTCCGGCTTATCGTCAGAAGCAATGG
>NZ_JAMYOR010000091.1:0-19137 GCF_040319965.1 Mesorhizobium sp. M0830
TGCTTAGCGTCTATGCCTTCACAACCATTCCGCTGGCGGAGTGCTACGCGCTGATCTTCCTGGCGCCGCTCTGCGTCACCATTCTCTCCATGGCGATTCTCGGGGAGAAGGTTGGCCCGTGGCGCTGGCTGGCGGTGATCGCCGGCTTTGCCGGCGTCATGCTGGTGGTGCGGCCGGGGTTTCGGGAGCTTAACCTTGGCCACCTTGCCGCCTTTGGCGTTGCCTTCCTCGCCGCCACCAGCGTCATCCTGATGCGCTCGCTGGCGCAGCAGGAAAAGCGCACGACGATGCTGGGCGTGCTGGTCGGCTACGGCCTGGCGTTCAACGGCATTGGCGCCGCGGCCACCTCGTTCGCCGTTCCCGACGGAAAGCAGCTGGTGTGGCTGGTGATGGCCGGCGCCTTTACGGCAGGCGGACAATTCCTGCAGCTGCTGGCCATGAAATACGCACCCGCCAACCGGGTCGCGCCGACGCATTATTCGCAGATCGTCTGGGCGGTGATCCTCGGCGCGTCGTTCTTCCAGGAATACCCCGACGGGCTGACGCTGGTCGGCCTGGCGGTCGTCGGTGGAGCCGGCCTGCTGACCATGGTGCGCGAGGAAGCGCGGCTGGGTACCGTGCGCTGGAACCCGTTTTCCCGCACCCGGCTCTGAGCCGGCACCGGTTGCACGGCGACCGTCAGCGCTGATATGCGGACGCGATGACGACAAAGCCCTTGCCCGAGCTTCCTGTTTCCGCCGTGCTGCCGGCGCTGCACGAGGCGCTCGACCATGGCAACAGCGCCGTGCTGGTGGCGCCGCCCGGCGCCGGCAAGACGACATTGGTGCCGCTGGCGCTGCTCGACGCATCCTGGCTGGGCGCCGGCAAGATCGTGTTGCTCGAACCGCGCCGGCTCGCCGCCCGCGCCGCCGCCCGCCGCATGGCCGAATTATTGGGCGAGGAGCCCGGCGCCACCGTCGGCTACGCAATGCGCATGGAGAACCGCACCTCGGCAAGGACCAGGATACTGGTCGTCACCGAGGGCGTCCTCGCGCGCATGATCCTCGACGATCCCGAACTGCCCGGCGTCTCGGCTGTCATTTTCGACGAATTCCACGAGCGTTCGCTCGACGGCGATTTCGGTCTTGCGCTGGCGCTCGACGTGCAGGGGGCGCTGAGGCCGGATCTGCGGCTGCTCGTGATGTCGGCGACGCTCGACGGCGCGCGCGTCGCCAAACTTCTGTCGGGCGCCCCGGTGATCCAGAGCGAGGGTCGCGCCTTTCCTGTCGACATCCGCTATGACGAGCGCGCCGCTGGCATCACCATCGAGGACGCCATGGCCAAGGCGATCCGCGTCGCCCTTGCCGATGAGAGCGGCAGCGTGCTCGCCTTCCTGCCCGGCCAGCGCGAGATCGAACGCACCTCCGAGCGGCTGGCCGGCAGGACCGGTGCCGATACCGATATCGTGCCGCTCTACGGCATGCTCGACGGCAAGGCGCAGGATGCGGCGATCAAGCCAGCGCCTCCAGGCCGCCGCAAGGTGGTGCTGGCGACGTCGATTGCCGAAACCTCGATCACCATCGACGGCGTGCGGGTCGTCATCGATTCCGGCCTGTCGCGACTGCCACGATACGAGCCGGCCAGTGGCCTCACCCGGCTGGAGACCGTGCGCGTCAGCAAGGCCTCCGCCGACCAGCGCGCCGGTCGTGCCGGGCGCACGCAAGCTGGCGTCGCCGTCCGGCTATGGCGGGCCGAGCAGACGGCAGCACTCGCCGCCTTCACGCCGCCCGAAATCCTCGAGGCGGACCTATCCGGCTTGTTGCTCGACTGCGCCGCCTTCGGCGTCGCCGATCCGACAAAGCTCGCCTTTCTCGATCCGCCGCCGGCGCCGGCGCTCAACGAGGCCCGGGCGCTGCTGCGCGCGCTGGATGCCATAGACGAGGCGGGCCGCCTGACGGAAGCGGGCACGGCGATGCGCAAGCTCGCTTTGCCCGTACGGCTGGCACATATGGTCGCCGAGGCAGCGAAGAGCGGCCATGCCTTCGAGGCGGCCATGCTTGCCGTGCTGCTCACCGAACGCGGCCTTGGCGGTGATGGCGCCGACCTGGAACGGCGACTGATGCGCTTTCGCTCGGAACGAACGCCGCGTGCCACCGCCGCACGCCAGCTCGCCGAACGGCTGGCAAGGCAGGCCTTACCCTCCCCCTCGGGGGGAGGGTCGGCGAGCGAGCAGCGCGCAGCGACGCGAGGGAGACGGGGTGGGGTCGCCGATGGCGTGCCCGAACCGACCCCACCCCGATCCGCTACGCGGATCGACCCTCCCCACAAGGGGGAGGGTGGGGCCGGTCCCCTGCTCATCCATGCCTGGCCGGATCGCGTCGCCAAGGCGCGCGGCGAGCGCGGCCGTTTCGTGCTGGCCAATGGCTCGGGCGCCATGCTCGACGCCGCCGATCCGCTGGCGGGCGAGCCGTTTCTGGTCGTCGCCGACCTGCAGGGCAAGGCGCAGAATGCGCGCATCACGGCAGCGGCGGCAATTAGCGAGGACGATGTCCGCGCAGCACTTGCCGGCAGGATCGAAACACGAAGGCAAACGAGCTTCGACCGCGACAAGCGTGCCGTGCGCGTGCGCGAGACCGTGCGCCTCGGCGCGATCACGCTTGCCGAACGCATGCTGCCGCCGCCAACCGGCGCAGATGCCGATCAGGCCATCCTTGATGCGGTGCGCGAGCATGGGCTGTCGCTGCTGACCTGGAGCAAGGAGGCGCAAACGCTGCGCCAGCGGCTATCCTGGCTGCATCGCGGCCTTGGCGCGCCCTGGCCCGATATGGCGGATGCCGCCCTCATCGAGCGCCTCGACGACTGGCTGCTGCCGTTCCTGTCCGGCGGGGCAAATTTTGCCGCCATCGATGCGGGCGTTATCTCGGCCGGACTGGCGACACTCGTGCCGCACGATCTCCAGCGCAAGATCGAAACGCTTGCGCCAACCCATTTCGACGCGCCGTCAGGCAGCCATGTGCCGATCCGCTATGACGGCGAGTGGCCGGTGCTGGCGGTTCGCGTGCAGGAGCTGTTCGGCCTCGATCGCCACCCCGCCATCGCCAATGGCACCGTGCCGCTGACGCTCGAACTCCTGTCGCCGGCGCACCGGCCGATCCAGACGACACGCGACCTGCCCGGCTTCTGGCGCGGCTCCTGGGCCGATGTGCGCGCCGACATGCGCGGCCGCTATCCCAAGCATGTCTGGCCCGAAAATCCGCTGCTCGCCGCCGCCACCGCCCGGGCAAAACCCAGAGGCACCTAGCGCTTGCCGTCCCGCGGCTGTATTTCAGGCCATGACCAACGTTTTGCATTCGCCCGATTTCCAGCAGAGCCAGAGACTGCGCCTCAACACGCTGATCCGTCTGCGTTGGCTTGCGATCGTCGGACAGAGCGTTGCGGTTCTCGTCGTTGCCTATGGCCTGAAGTTTCCGCTGCCGGTCAGCCTGTGCTTTGCGCTGATCGCCTGTTCGGCCTGGATGAACCTGTATCTCGCCTTCCGGTTCCCGGCGGCGCACCGGCTCACCCCACTTGCGGCCTTCGGCATCCTCATCTTCGACAGCCTGCAGCTTGCCGGCCTGCTCTACATGACCGGCGGCCTCACCAACCCGTTCTCGCTGCTGATGACCGTGCCCGTCGTCATTTCGGCGACATCGCTGCCCCTGCGCCTGACCGCTATCCTCGGCGGGCTGGTGATGTCGGCGGCGACCTTGCTGGTCTTTGTCCATCTGCCGCTACCCTGGCATGAGGACGCGCCGCTGGAGATGCCCTTCATTTATGTCGCCGGCATGTGGATGGCGGTGCTGTCCTCGATCGCCTTCACCGCCATATACGCCTTCCGCGTGGCTGCCGAAGCAAGGCTTCTTGCCAATGCGCTCGCCGCCACCGAGCTGGTGCTGCAGCGCGAGCAGCACCTCTCGGCGCTCGACGGGCTGGCCGCCGCGGCCGCGCACGAGCTTGGCACGCCGCTCGCCACCATCGCGCTTGTCACCAAGGAGATGGAAAAGGCGCTCGGCAATGATCCAAAATACGGGGAAGACATGAAGCTGCTTCGCTCGCAGAGCGAGCGCTGCCGCGAAATCCTCAAGCGCCTGACCAGCCTGTCGTCCGAGGGCGAGGCGCATCTTTCGCGGCTGCCTTTGACCTCGCTGGTCGAGGAGGTCACCGCCCCGCATCGCGATTTCGGCATCTCGATCAAGCTTCGGCCTGGGGAGCGCATCGGGCCCGAGCCAGTCGGACGCCGCAATCCGGGTGTCATTTACGGCCTCGGCAATCTGGTCGAGAATGCCGTCGATTTCGCCCGCAAGAGCGTCACCGTAGGCTGGAGCTGGAACGAGGCCACCGTCACCTTCTCGATCATCGATGACGGCCCGGGCTTTCCGGCCGAGATCATCGACCGCATCGGTGAACCCTATATGTCGACGCGCCAGGGCAATGAAGCCGGCGGCGGCCTGGGGCTCGGCCTGTTCATCGCAAAGACGTTGCTCGAACGCTCGGGCGCGACGCTCGATTTCCGCAATTCGAGCGGCCTGGGTGAGGGCGCCGTGGTACAGATTTCGTGGCCGCGTGGTGTGTTCCTCAATCCGGAAATCACTTCGGCCAGCATGTTCGACACCGCCTGAGAGCCTTGAAGGAGCTCTAAAAATTGGACAATGAGGCTCGGGAACTATATCTGCGTAAAATTAAGGCAGCAGGAATTTTGAGACTATGACAGGCGACGAAAATATTGGCGCAATGGTTGAAGGCGAAGACACCTCGCTGCTCATCGTCGATGACGACAAGCCGTTCCTTACGCGTCTGGCCCGCGCCATGGAAACCAGGGGATTCGTCGTCGAGACGGCCGAGAGCGTCGAGGAGGCGGTTGCCAAGGCGCGCGCCAATCCGCCCGCCTACGCCGTGGTGGACATGCGGCTCGGTGACGGCAACGGCCTCGACGTGGTCGCGGCCATCCGCGAAAAGCGCGACGATTCCCGCACCATCATCCTGACCGGCTACGGCAACATCGCCACCGCGGTGACCGCGGTTAAGCTCGGCGCCGTCGATTACCTCTCCAAGCCCGCCGACGCCGACGATATCTTCGCGGCGCTCACCCGCACCGCCGGTGAGCGCGCGGCCCCTCCGGAAAACCCGATGTCGGCCGACCGCGTCCGTTGGGAGCATATCCAGCGCGTCTATGAAATGTGCGAGCGCAACGTCTCGGAGACCGCGCGCCGGCTCAACATGCATCGCCGCACCTTGCAGCGGATACTGGCCAAGCGCGCACCGCGCTAAACCGAGCATCGACATCCTCGGGTCTGCGCCGCGTCGCTACGCTCCTTCCTCCGGGATGACGAAGTGATGGGCGTTTCGGCCACTCTCCGAGGTATGCGATCTGTCAACGTGAACGGGTGTCTTGCGCCCCCAGCGACACTTGCGCATCATTGCCAGTGACGCGGCTTAACGGAGGTGACATGCAGGATTTGAAGCAGCGGCCGGTTTCCGTCCTTCGCGAATTTCTCGACAGCGAGGCGGCCGGCGGCATCATCCTGATGATGGCGGCGGCTCTGGCTCTTATCGTCGCCAATTCGCCGCTCGCCGAAACCTACTTTTCCGCTCTTCATGCCTATCTCGGCCCGCTCAGCGTGTCGCACTGGGTCAATGACGGACTGATGGCGGTTTTCTTCCTGCTCGTCGGGCTGGAGATCAAGCGCGAGATGCTGGATGGCCAGCTCTCCACCTGGCCCCGGCGCGCCTTGCCCGGCATCGCCGCCGCCGGCGGCATGGTGGTTCCGGCGCTCGTCTATGTCGCCATCAACCGCGACAATACGGCGGCGCTGTCAGGCTGGGCGATCCCGACCGCCACCGACATCGCGTTCGCGCTCGGTGTGCTGTCGCTGCTCGGCAGCCGCGTGCCGGCTTCGCTGAAAGTGTTCCTTACAGCACTTGCCATCATCGATGATCTCGGCGCCGTCATCATCATCGCCATCTTCTACACCAGCGGCCTGTCGCTCACCTATCTCGGCGCCGCTTTCGCGGTCATCGCCGCGCTCGTCGTGCTCAACCGCATGCGGGTGATGACGCTGCTGCCCTATCTCGTGCTGGGCGTCGTCCTGTGGGTGCTGGTGCTGAAATCGGGCGTCCATGCGACGCTTGCCGGCGTCGCGCTGGCGCTGACCATTCCGCTCGAACGCTCCGCCGGGATCGGCCACGATCTCGACCATTCGCCGCTGCACCGGCTCGAGCACGGCCTGCACAAATTAGTGCCCTTTGTCGTCATCCCGATCTTCGGCTTTGCCAATGCTGGCGTTTCGCTCGCCGGCCTGAGCTTCGGCGCGCTGATCGAACCGTTGACGCTGGGTGTCGCCGCCGGCCTCGTGGTCGGCAAGCTGGTCGGCGTGTTCGGCTCCTCGGCACTTGCCATCCGGTTCGGGCTTGCCGATCTGCCCGTCAATGCCGGCTGGGCGCACATGATCGGCATCTCGCTGCTGTGCGGCATCGGCTTCACCATGAGCCTGTTCATCGGCCTGCTCGCCTTCGCCAGTGACGTGGCATTGCAGGACGCGGTCAAGGTCGGCATCCTCGCCGGCTCCTTCATCGCCGCCATCCTTGGCGCCGCCGTGCTTTTGATGGCTCCGGCGGTTGATGTAGTGGACGAGGGCGAAGAGTAAGGCGAAACCTACTCGCTCTCATCCTCGATCGCCGGCACCGACACACCGGCAAGCTCCGCCGCCAGCAGCCGTGAAGCGCCGGCCCGCGCGATCCGCAGCATCAGCGCCTTGCGCGTTGCCGCCGCCATGCGGTGCTCGGGCGCATCGCGCATGATCTCGGCGCCGTAGCCGTCGGAAAGGATGAAGCCGCACTCCTCCGGAAAGATCTCCGAGGGCACGCCGGAATGGGTGGCGAAGAAGAAGCGGTCGGAATGCAGCCGGTAGTCGGGCCATTTGCGGTCGACCCTGAAATCCTCGATCGAGGATTTGATCTCGATGATCCAGATGTCGCCCTGCCGCGTAAGTGCGACGAGGTCGGCACGGCGGCCGGTGGCCAGCGACAGCTCAGGCAGCACATGCGCGCCCATCTCCATCAACAGCCGCTGCACGCCGCGCCGCACCAGCATGGCGCGTTCGGACTGGCGACCGTCGATGAGTGGGTTGATTGAGATGGGGGAAATGATCGGCATGGCGGCACCATGCCAGATTCTGTTCACGGTTTGAACCCACTTTCCGGGCAATTACCGATTGACAAGCCCTGCGCAATAGGAATATAATCCTAAAATGGCTTATTGCCAACAGAGAGAAGCAACGTCATGCCCCAAACGCCATGGGAAGTGCTGCTGATGGGCCTGCGTTGGATCGCATCTCTGATGGGTGCCTTGCCATTTGCGAGGAACGGTACAAATGAGCCTGATATCCTGGAGCGCCCCAAAGAAACCGTACCATCCCCTTGCGCGGTTCATATCGGCGCACCCGGATTCGCCAACTCGGCAACAAACCACGGTCGCCAGGAAGTGGCCGGCGCATGCCGGTGGGACGGCATTGCCGAAGCCGCGTCGGCCACTGCGGCGACTTTGGGGGTATGCCGCCTCACCAGACTAGCATCCGGCGACAAGGGCGAGAGCCTTGGTAAAAACCGTACCGTCGAAGTCCGGAAGGCGCTCTCGCTCATCGCCTCGTTTCATTCCATCCGAGGAATGGCGGCCTTGCTTGCCTGCGATCTCGCTTCGGCCTTCAGCAACGCTTCATGCAGGTGCCTGGAACGGTCGCGCCCAGGCGATTTCATATTTGACAGGGCCCGGGCCACCGCGGCGCCTCGTTCGTTTCCCCCTGATGACCGCCGCCAGCAACAGGCGCATAGCCTCTCTAAATTAGCTAGCGCGCATATAAGGAAAAAGTGGTATTTTAAGAGGCAGCCGGAGCTCCCCCATGACACCCCGCTCCGGTCAGGCCCGGTAGCGGTCCACCCAAAGGAAAGGCTGCCGGGCCGCTGTCTTCCATCAACAGCCCGGCAAACGGGGCCAAGACCTGAGATCCACCCACAAAATCTGACAGTCCGGAGATGTCCATTGGACGTGCCTCTGTTGGCCGAGATGTAAGTCGCGTCGACCCTGCCACCAAAGTTAGTGCCGGTCATCAGGATGACAACTCGCCCTCGCGCTCAAATGTATGATCGTTGCCAAAATGGCCGACGCGGATGCCGGTGAGACAACATTGCCTAATCGCGTCGGCCACCTGCGGCGGAATTAGGATTGCCGCCTTTCAAGTTTAGCGCGGCTCAGAAGGTGGGCAATGCGCCTCACGGCTTGGTTATGATCGTACAATCGAGTCCCCATGTGCGAGTCCCCGTCTGCCTTTTTGCAACCAACCCATGGCCCCCTCGTTGAGCCAATGCCGGGCTGATCCCCGGCGCTCCAGAGACTGCCCGCCGCCTTGCAGCGGCGGGCCTTTTGCGCTGATCGGAGTCTAGCCGACAGCGATAGCGCAGGCCCGGCGAATGCGGAGGCCTTCGTGTTTGCCGCGTATCGGTCAGAATCGGATCCAGAAGGATCTGCGGAAACACCTGCGGCGCCAGTAACCGTAACGCCAATAGCGACGGCAAACTCTTCTCCAGACGCGACGACGGCGGCGGTGCCACCTGCGATGCCGCACGAACTCGATGCCGTCAGGACCATCCTGGTCCAGGATATCGTCGGACGGTCGGTCGAGTTCATCGAGAATGCCGGGTCCCGTATTCGGGATGCCGGCTAACGCAGTGGCAGGACGCGCAAGTGCGACCACGGTCGCGGCCCCGGCCATTCCTAGCATTCCAGTCAGAAACAATCGCCGATCCATGCCAACCTCCGTCGTTGATCATTGCGACAAGGATGAAATAGTGCGGTCGATTGACGCGCCCAGATATGGGAGGAAATTGTGCCGATTGAACTGCCGCGCCGGCGGCGACGGGCTTTCTTGGCGCCGGCTTGACAATCCGTGCGCCAAGGCACCGCTCGAGCCTTGTCGACGCGAGCTTGCTTATGCAGGCGCCGGGGCACGCTTGTTGCTGAGCAACGCCGCCCCGGCCATGTCATCGAGGATCGGGCAATCCGGCCTTTCGTCGCCATGGCAGGCGTGGATCAGCTTCTGCAAGGTCGAGCGCATCGACTGCAGTTCGCGCACCTTCTCCTCGATCGCCGTGACATGGGCGGCGGCGATCTCTCGCACGTCGTGGCTGGCGCGGTCGCGGTCCTGGTAGAGCGCCATCAACTGGCGGCAATCATCAATGGAAAAGCCGAGATTGCGCGCACGGCGCAAAAAGGTCAGCCGGTGGATGTCGTCTCCGGAATAGTCGCGGTAGCCGTTGACGGCGCGCGCCGGAGCGATCAGGCCGATCTCTTCATAGTAGCGGATGGTCTTGGCCGGCAGGCCGGAACGGTGGGCGGCGTCACCGACATTCATGACGGTTCTCCTCGATTCCTGATGAAGCCGTGGGCGCGGCCATTGAATTTCCTCCACAATCCTGTGAAGGCTGTTGCCAAAATGCCATAGTGGCACGCTTACCAGCACGTCAACTTCGGCATATAGGCATCGCGCGCTTGGCAAGCAAAGAAAATGCCAGCATGAATGATTGCGAAAAAGCGGCCGACTCGTGCCGCCGAAGTTGGGGCGGGGCACCGGATCACCTGATGCGCATGAAGTCGTTTGCTATCGTCGCCGCACTGGCGCTGTCCACTGCTATCGCCGGTTGCAGCACCATCGGCTCGCAGATTTTTTCCAACGACTATGGCGCGGTCACCGACGCCGGTTACCAGCTGCCGCGCGTCCCGATCGAGAAAGTGCCGTTGAAGTACCATCGGCAGGAAGTGAACTACGACAGCCCGGAAAAGCCGGGCACCATCATCGTCGATACGCAGAACAAGTTCCTCTATTTCGTCGAAGGTGACGGCCGGGCTATTCGCTACGGCATCGGCGTCGGCCGCGAAGGCTTCGAGTGGCATGGCACCGCCCACATTGCGCTCAAGCGCGAATGGCCGACCTGGACGCCGCCGAGGCAGATGATCCAGCGCCAGCCCGAATTGGAAAAGTTTGCCGGCGGCATGGAGCCGGGCCTGAAGAACCCGCTCGGTGCGCGCGCCATGTACCTGTTCAACAAGGGCGGTGATTCGGGCTATCGCCTGCATGGCAGCCCGGAATGGAATTCGATTGGCAAAGCGATGTCGTCGGGCTGCATCCGCCTGATGAACCAGGACATTATCGACCTCTATGACCGCGCCTCGGTCGGCGCCAAGGTCATTGTTCTTTAGACCATGATCCCGAGAAACCGGTACCGGTTCTCGGAAAAATCATGATCAGATAGAGGCAGCTTTCGTACGCGGACCGTCTAGGCAACAACGGACGTCCCAAACAGAAAACCGGGCACTTTGGCCCGGTTTTTTGTTTTTTGCCTGGGACTGCTTCGATGCCCTTTTGAGAGTTCGCCCTGCTGAATCCGTATGGTTTGGTTTTCGAGAACCCGAGCGGAGCGTACGTTTAGTACGTGAGCACCGGAAGCGCAGAAAACCGAGCTAGATGGTCAGCAGGGTAGAACTAGAGCGGTTCAGACATTGATTGAATCCGAGGTGATTCCTGAGAGGGTGATTTTGTGATTTTTCAAGATGCTGGCTGGATCGGAGGCCTTCTTAGAAGTTAACGTCCTGCGAATGTTCGCCCCCGGGGGGAAGGTCAAATATGGATCGCGACGACGCACAAAAGAGAGTTCGGACCTTGACGTCCGGTATGTGGCAATCCCTCATGGACGGAGGAGGCGAAGCTTTTTGGAAGCCCCGCGCGAACGAAGCGCTTGCGCTGTCGATTGTGGCATACGGTCAAGTCTCTCCCGAGACGGCAAAGATCACACACGCCCTTGCCGGTATAGAGGCAAAACTCGGAAATCATGAGGAAGCTGAAGGGCTATTTCAGCAAGCCCGCGAGATTTATGATGTATTGGAAGGGCCTTTGTCCGAAGGCAGCGTCTCCATGAATCTTGGGATGGCCGAGGAAAGATTTCTTCTTGGTCATATCGATGAAGCAATAGGTATTTGCTTTGACCGCCAAAAAGAAATTGAGCGAGTGCTCGCCGACGATCCGATGAAAATCCGTCATCCAGGGTCAAAGATTGATCAAGTTCGTTCAGCTTATATGAGCCTACTAAACTGGCTACTGAAATTTGGAATGACAGATCAAGCAGTAATGCAGGCGGAGACTATTTATGGCTACGACCGAAAGCAAGATTCGCGCAACGATGTCGATCTTTCGAACAGCGCGTGGCGATTGGCGGGAGCGCTGCGGCGCGCCGGACGATTGGAACAAGCGGTTTCTCTTTATCGCGAAGCTATCGCGATTGGAACTGCACCTGGCTTGCCGGAATGGGGCGGCCATAGTGGTCACGTGAGTGACCTTGCCGAATGCCTATTTGAGCTGGGCCATCTAGCAGAAGCTGAAGCACAGATGCGCGTTTCTATAACCCTTTCTGAGGGACGTCCTTTGGCCAATTCTGTTAGGGCCGAAAAATTTGAGTACCTTTCGAAGATTCTCGCAGCCAAAGGTGATCGGAGCGGCGCGCTTTCCGCTCTGCTGGAGGCAAAACAAAATCATGACCAAGTTGAGAAATGGGAACGATTTACTCCTTACTGGATTAAAAGCGACCGCCGCATCCAAGCCCTGATAAGTGCAATGTCAGAAATAAGATAGCGAAGGACGATTTTCCTAGCAATGGGCGTCAAGAAACCTGTTCGACCTGCTGCACTTCCGGCACGAAGTGGCGCAGAAGGTTCTGGATGCCGTGCTTCAGCGTCGCCGTCGACGACGGGCAGCCGGCGCAGGCGCCTTTCATGTGCAGGAACACCGTGCCGTTCTCGAAGCCGCGGAAAGTGATGTCGCCGCCATCCTGGGCAACCGCCGGGCGCACGCGCGTATCGAGCAGTTCCTTGATGGTGATGACCAGTTCCTCGTCAGCCTTGTCGTAGAACTCGCCGGTCAGGCTGGTCTCGGCGGCAGGGCCGGCCTTGGCCATGACAGGCGCACCGGACATGAAATGTTCCATGATGGCGCCGAGGATCGCCGGCTTCAAATGCTGCCAGTCGGGGCCATCCTTGGTCACGGTGATGAAGTCATAGCCGAAGAAAACACCGGTAATGCCGGCAATTTCAAACAGCCGGCCGGCGAGCGGCGAGGCAATTGAGGCGCTCTCGGCATCGCGGAAATCGGCGGTGCCTTCCAGAAGCACTTCCTTGCCGGGCAGGAATTTCAGCGTCGCCGGGTTTGGCGTCGATTCGGTCTGGATGAACATGGCCGTCTCCGTGCCCGTTTCGGGCAGCTAGTTTGGAATAATTCTAAATAGGCCCAATCCGCTGGACATTCAAGCGAAACGCATCGTCGGAACGGCTGGCTGGCGGAATGTTTTTGCGCCCCCGGGAGGTGATCGAAGGTGTGTTGAGGTTCAAGTCAGGCCGCCCTGACATCGATACACCTCAGGCGAGGCTGTCGATCTCTTCATCCGAAAGGTTCTGCGGCACGACCGTCACCGGGATCGGGAAGGCGGCACCCTTGCCGGCCACGGCGCCGACCAGCGGGCCCGGGCCCTCCTTGCCCGCACCGGCGGCCAGCACCAGGATGGCGATGTCCTGGTCTTCCTCGATCAATTTGTGGATCTCTTCCGTCGGCTTGCCTTCGCGCACCACCATCTCCGGCTCGATGCCAAGCTTCTGGCGCACCTTGCTGGCATAGCTGTCGAGTGCCGCGCGCGCCGTGGCGTTCGCCTCCTCGCGCATGATCTTCTCGACGCCCAGCCAGTGCTGGAAATCGTCCGGCTCGATGACGTAGAGCAGCACCAGCGTGCCGCTGGTGCTCTGCGCCCGCTTCGAGGCGTAGGCGACGGCGCGCTCACACTCGGGCGTGTCGTCGATGATCGCCAGGAACTTGCGGCGATGGCCGGCTTCGCGGCTGAGGCGTTTGGAGACCATGTCTGTGTACTCGGTGTTACTGAGGCCGCAATCTGCCACCGCCGCAGACCGGCGGCAAGCCGCCGGCCTAGGGCCAGTATGGTGCAGTGCGACAGCGAGAGATCAGGCCTGCAGCAGCCCGATGATGTCGCGCACGGTCTTCATCGTCGCCTCGGCCAGCACGCCGGCGCGCTCGCCGCCGTCCCTGAGCACCGCGTCGACATAGGTGCGGTCGTCGGAAATGCGGCGCATCTCGCTGGCGATCGGCGCCAGTCTTTCCACCGCAAGGTCTGCCAGTGCCGGCTTGAACACCGAAAACTGCTGGCCGGCGAACTCCTTGAGCACATCGGCCTTGGACATCTCGGCGAGGCCAGCATAGATGCCGACCAGGTTTTCCGCCTCGGGCCGGGCGGCCAAGCCGTCCAGTTCGCTCGGCAACGCTTCCGGGTCGGTCTTGGCCTTGCGGATCTTCTTCGAGATGGCATCGGCATCGTCGGTCAGGTTGATGCGCGACAGGTCCGACGGGTCCGACTTCGACATCTTCTTAGAGCCGTCGCGCAGCGACATGATGCGCGCCGCCGGCCCGCCGATGACCGGCTCGGTCAGCGGGAAATAGCCGTTCACGGTCTCTTCCCCGACCTGCATCTCGACGCCGACGCCAAGACGGGCGATGCGGTCCGAAAAATCGTTGTTGAATTTCTGCGCGATGTCGCGGGTCAGCTCCAGATGCTGCTTCTGGTCCTCACCCACCGGCACATGCGTTGCACGATAGAGCAGAATGTCGGCAGCCATCAGGGAGGGATAGGCAAGCAGGCCGAGTGACGCGTTCTCGCGGTCCTTGCCGGCCTTGTCCTTGAACTGCGTCATGCGGTTCATCCAGCCGATACGCGCCACGCAATTAAAGATCCAGGCAAGCTCCGCATGCTGCATGACCCGCGACTGGTTGAAGACGATGTGCTTCTTGGGGTCGATGCCCGAGGCCAGGAACGCCGCGGTGATCGACCGCGTCTGGTCGGCGAGGTCTTCATAAACGAGTTGGGCGGTCAGCGAATGCAGGTCGACGACGCAATAGATGCAGTCGGAAGTGTCCTGCAGGGCGACGAATTTCTTGATGGCGCCGAGATAGTTGCCGAGATGCAGATTGCCGGTCGGCTGGACGCCGGAAAAGACGAGTGGCTTGAATGCGGTCATGATTTCCTCATGGCTTGTGGAGGGCCGTTTCGCGCGCGGCGAAAGTCTTTCGACGGCGCGCTTATGGACGAGAGCAGCGTTGCGATCAAGACCGGCGTTGCCGACCGGTTGCCCGGTCTATTCGTCCGGTTCGATTCTTGCGGCCAGGGGTGCTCCCTTGGCCTCGCCCCGTTTGACATTGCGACGGATCATGCCGAAATCGGCGCCGCCGGTTGCAAACGCGGTGACGAAGTAGAGCAGTGCCCCGCCGGCAACCAGCGCCAGGAGCGTCGTCGCCTTGACGACCAGCGGCGAACCCGGGCCGAGCCTCACGGCGAACCAGTGCTCGGCAAAATAGAGCGCCGCCCCCATCACCACCGCCGACAGCACCAGCCGCGGAATGCGTTTCATCAGGGGCACGTCGCGGCCCCAATGGCCGCGCCGGATCAAGACGCCGAGCAGCATCATCGCGTTGACCCAGCCGGCGACGGCCGAGGCCACCGCGATGCCGGGAGCGCCCATCCGTGGAAACAGCGTCAGGGCCGTGGTGACGTTTACCGCTACCGAGATGGCGGCAAAGATCATCGGCGTGCGCGTGTCCTCACGGGCGAAGTAGCCCGGTGTGAACGCCTTGATCAGCACGAAGGCTGGCAGGCCGAGGCCGAAGATCGCCAGGATCGCCGCCACCGTCGGCGTCGAGCCGTTGGCGGCAAACGCGCCCCGTTCATAGACCAGCCGCACGATCGGTTCCGACATCACCCAGAGGGCTGCTGCCGCTGGCAGCGTCAGAAACAGCGTGAATTCGACCGAGCGGTTCTGCAGGTTGGCCGCCTCGATCAGATTGCCAGACTTCAGCGCCCGCGACAGTTCGGGCAACAGCACGATCGCGACCGCGACGCCGACCACGCCGAGCGGCAACTGGTAGATGCGGTCGGCATAAGCGAGCGAGGACACCGCGCTGTTCTGCGCCGAGGCGATTGCGGTGCCGATCAGCTGGTTGATCTGGGTGATGCCGCCGGTGATTGCCGCCGGCAGCGCCAGGATCAGCAGCCGCTTGACCGCGGGCGTCATTTTCGGACGGCGGAAGCCGATCGAGATGCCGGCATGGCGCACCGCCACCCAGACGATCGCCAGTTGCACCAGTCCGGCGGCAAGCACGCCCCAGGACAGCCCGTAGCCGACGGTGAGCGCGTCGGAGCCCCTGTACCAGGCATAGGCGAGCACGCCGATCAGGATGATGTTGAGGAACACTGGTGCCACCGCGGCGGCGAAATAGCGGCGCAGCGAATTGAGCATTCCCGCCATCATGGCGCCGAGCGACATGCAGATCAGATAGGGAAACATGATCGTCGCCAGCGTCACCGTGGTGTCGAATTTCCCCGGCGTGCCGGCAAAACCGGGCGCCACCAAATAGCGCACGATCAGCGGCATCGACAGTTCCATGATGATCGTCAGCGCCAGCAGAGCCGTGAACAGGACGCCGAAGACTTCCTCGGAGAAGCGCTTGGCGCCATCGGTACCGTGGGTCTCGATCTCCTTGGCGAACAGCGGCACGAAGGCGGCGTTGAAGGCGCCCTCGGCAAACAGCCGGCGAAAGGTGTTGGGAAACTGGAAAGCGGCATTGAAGGCATCGGCGACCGGCCCGGTGCCGAGCGCTGCGGCCATCAGCATCTCACGGCCGAAGCCGAGCGCACGGCTCATCAGCGTGCCGGAAGCGACCGTTGCGAATTTCTTGACGAGGCTCATGCGTTTGGAGACTGCCTGCAGGATAAGGACAAAGTGATGGTGGCGGTCACTCGGCCGCTGCCTTGGCCTTGCCGCCGCGTTCGGGCACGATGCCTTCGAGCGTTGCCACCAGCCGGTTACGGATGGTGGCGATGCGAGCCGGGCTGTCGATCTTCTGGCCGGTGAGATCGGTGACATAGAAGGTGTCGATGACCTTCTCGCCGAAGGTGGTGATGTGGGCCGATGCGATGTCGAGCGACAGGTCGGAAAGCGTTCCGGTGATCTCCGACAGCAAGCCCGGCCGGTCCAGGCCCTCGACCTCGACGACCGAGAAGCGGTTGGACAGCGTGTTGCGGATTTCGGCGCGCGGCGGGATCTTGAATGCCTTGGAGCCGCGCCGCGGCTTGGTGCGCTTCTCGATCATCTCCGGCAGCCAGCTCTTGCCTGAGAGCACGTCCTCTATCAGCCGTCCGACACGCTCGGCACGCCGGCGCTCGTCCTCGTCACGGTCGAATTCTCGCGAGATCAGGATGGTGTCCAGGGCGCGGCCATCCGACGTCGTGAAGATCTGTGCGTCGACGATGTTGCCGCCGGCTCCGGCGCAAGCCCCTGCGATGACCGAGAGCAGGCGGGGATGGTCCTGCGCCAGCACGGTGATTTCGGTCACGGCCTCGAACTGATGGGTCTTGACCATGGTGGCGAGCTTCTTGCCTGCCACATCAGCCTCGCGGATGAACTCGGCATGGCGCAACTGGTCGGCGAGATCGACGGTCAAAAGGTAGTTCTCGTAGTGTTGGCCGACATAGCGCTTGCGGACCTTGTCCGGCCAATTGGCAAGTGCCTCGGCGAGAAGCTCGCGCGCCGCCGCCGTGCGCTGGGCGCGCGACACTTCCGAAAAGCCGCCGGTCAAAAGCAATTCGGTCTCGTAGTAAAGCGTGCGCAGCAACTGGCCCTTCCAGCCGTTCCAGACACCGGGTCCAACGCCCCTGATGTCGCAGACGGTCAGGATCAAAAGCAGCTTCAGCCGCTCGACCGACTGCACGATCGCGGCGAAATCCTCGATGGTCTTGCGGTCGTTGAGGTCGCGGGTCTGCGCCGTCATCGACATCACCAGATGGTTCTCGACCAGCCAGGCAACGGTTTCGGTATCGGCTGGAGACAGTCCCATATGCGGGCAGATGCGCCGGGCGATCCTGGCACCGACCTCGGAATGATCCTCCGGCCTGCCCTTGGCGATGTCGTGCAGCAGCACGGCGACATAGAGCGCCTCGCGGCTCTTCTTCAGCCCCGGCATCAGCGTGTGCGCGAGGGGATGGACCTTTTCGCCGTCGCCGCGCTCGATCTCGGCCAGCACGCCGATGCAGCGGATCAGGTGCTCGTCCACCGTGTAGTGGTGGTACATCGAGAACTGCATCATGGCGACGATCTTGCCGAAATCCGGGATCAGTCTGCCGAGCAGTCCGGCCTCATTCATGCGCCGCAGATTGAGTTCGGCATTGCGGTCCGAGGTCAGGATGTCGAGGAACAGCCGGTTGGCTTCCTCATCGCGCCGCAGCGACTTGTTGACCAGGCCGAGCGAGCGGGTCAGCAGTTTCAGCGCATCGGGGTGGAATTCAAGGCCGTGCTTGTCGGCAAACCAGAACAACCTCAAAAGATTGACCGGATCGCGTTCGAACACCTGGTCGTCGGCGATGTTGATGCGGTGGTTGTCGACGATGAAATCCGACGTGCCGGCCAGCTTGCGCTTGCGTCGCGAGAAGGTGAGGAAGATACGGTTGAAGCCCGGCACGTGCTTGGCCTGCTCCTCCTCGAGCGCGGCACAGAAGATGCGGGTCAAGTCGCCGACATCCTTGGCGACGAGGAAATAGTGCTTCATGAAGCGCTCGACCGCCGATAGGCCGGGGTGGGTTGTGTAGCCGAGCCGTTCGGCGATCTCGCGCTGGATGTCGAAATGCAGCCTTTCCTCGGCCTTGCCGGTGAGAAAATGCATATGGCAGCGTACCGCCCACAGAAAATCCTCGGCCTTCAGGAACTCCCGGTATTCGCCCTCGGTGAAGACGCCCTTGTCGACCAGTTCCTCGCCGGTACGCACCCGGTAGAAATATTTGCCGATCCAGAACAGCGTCTGCAGGTCGCGCAGGCCGCCCTTGCCGTCCTTGACGTTGGGCTCCACGAGATAGCGGCTTTCACCGGCCTTGGCATGACGGTCGTCACGTTCGGCAAGCTTGGCCTGGACATATTCGGGGCCGGTCGT
This sequence comes from Mesorhizobium sp. M0830, assembly GCF_040319965.1. NCBI lineage: Bacteria > Pseudomonadati > Pseudomonadota > Alphaproteobacteria > Hyphomicrobiales > Phyllobacteriaceae > Mesorhizobium > Mesorhizobium sp. M0830. The sequence goes on from NZ_JAMYOR010000091.1 coordinate 18,093, forward strand.
GCGCACCACCTCATGGTCGAAGCGCAGCATCAGCTCGTCATAGAGTTTTTCCTCGCCCCACAGGAACCGCGCTTCGAGGATCGAGGTGCGGATCGTGATGTCGTTGCGCGACAGCCGCACGCATTCGTCGATATTGCGGGTAGCGTGGCCGACCTTCAGCCCCAGATCCCACAGCATGTAGAGCATGTATTCGACGGTCTGTTCGCCCCATGGCGTCTGCTTGTAGGGCAGCAGGAACAACAGGTCGATGTCGGACCCGGGCGCCAGCGTACCGCGGCCATAGCCGCCGACGGCGACGACGGCCATGCGCTCCGCCGAAGACGGGTTCTTGACCCGGTAGACATGGGTGACGGCGAAATCGTAGAGCGCCCGGATGATCTCGTCCATGAGATGCGACAGCCGCGCCGCGCAGGCGCTGCCGCCGCCGTCGTCCCGCAGCATCCGTTCGGCAATGGCGCGCCCGTCTGCCAGCCGCCCCTTGAGCAGATGGAGCACACCGCTGCGCGCCGCCTGTGCGGAGCCGTCGCCTGCCTTGGCCACGGTCAGCGCGGTCATCTCGCGTCGCAAGGCTTCGCCGTCGATCAGTTCGTCGAGCTTCAGGGAGATTCTTGCCATATGTCCAGGTCGGCCTTGCCTTTTCGGCGGCGTCTATAGCGCGTTTTCGCGGCGCTGGGTATGGGGCAGAAAGACGAGCCCGCTCTCGCTCAAGAGTGCTTGGCATCCACCCGCAACGAGATGAAGAAATTTAACCCCTTGACCTTCCAGTTACTGGAAGCCCTATCTCCGCGTCACCCACCGACCCTTCGAGGCATTTTGCATGACGCATTCCGATCACGATCATCACGCGCATGGCGGCTGCTGTTCGGCAAACCGCGCAACACCTGCCGCACAGGCCGTCGTCCGCGATCCGGTCTGCGGCATGACCGTCGAACCCGGGAGCACCAACAAAAGCCAGCCGACAAAAAAAAACAACAAAAAAAAAAAAAAAAAAAAAAAAAAAAAAAAAAAAAAAAAAAAAAAAAAAAAAAAAAAAAAAAAAAAAAAA
>NZ_JAMYOR010000092.1:0-19052 GCF_040319965.1 Mesorhizobium sp. M0830
AAGAGAAGGCCCCTAAAGAATCAACCTTTCCACTCAACGCAAGACTTACTCTTACTCATATGCGATTCCCCTGCCCTCGAGGGGGGAGATTGGCTGTTCATTCTAATTTCGCCAATCGCAAACGTTAGAGAAAGAGCGACGTCATCGAGGCTGCCAATCTCCCCCCTTGAGGGGGAGATGTCCGGCAGGACAGAGGGGGGTGGCCTGGCGCGTCGCGACATTTGCTTGGCCGGCATCGCCTGAATGTCGACGCCTGCATCTGCCTCCAAAGCCGACTTCCCCTGGTGGCTCGTCGTTGCTGTAATCGTCGCGATCGCGGTGGCCGTCTTCGTCGCCACCAGCAACCTCTACGCCCAGGTCTTCGCCACGGTTGCCAAGGGTATCGGCATCACCATCTTCGTCACCGTGATCGCCTTCGTGCTGGCCTCGGTCATTGGCCTCGGCATCGCGCTGATGGGAATGTCCGGCTCACGCTGGCTACGCCAGATGGCCCGCTTCTATGTCGAGATCATCCGCGGCGTGCCGATCCTGGTGCTGTTGTTCTGGATCGCCTTTGTCGGTGCACCGGCTTTCGTCACGGCCTGGAACGCGCTGACCGAGCCGCTCCAAAGCGCCGGCCTGCTGGGCGAGTTGCTGGTGCGCGACGTGTCACTGTTGTGGCGTGCCATCATGGCGCTGACCATTGGCTATTCGGCCTTCATCTCGGAGGTTTTCCGAGCCGGCATCCAGGCGGTGGAAAAGGGTCAGATCGAAGCGGCGAAGGCACTCGGGCTGAGCCGGGCGCAACGCTTTCGGCTGATCGTATTCCCGCAAGCGATCCGCACCATCCTGCCGCCGCTCGGCAATGACTTCGTCGCTCTGGTCAAAGATTCATCGCTGGTCTCGGTGCTTGGGGTCGCCGACATCACGCAGATGGGCAAGGTCTATGCCGCCGGTTCGTTCCGCTTCTTCGAGACCTATTCGATCGTGGCCTATATCTATCTCATCCTGACGGTAGGCCTGTCCTTGGCCTTGCGCGCACTGGAACGGCGGCTGCATCGCCAGCACGAGCAATAGTTTTCGGGCCAAGACAGCGCTACGATCCCCCAGCATTCTCGTTGAGGAGGTCCCATGATCGTCGACAAAGCCAATGCGGCGCTGGATTCGGTCTATACGGCCGAGACGCCGGAGGCGCTTGAAGAGGCCTATGCCGCATGGGCCGCGACCTATGACAGCGAGACCGCATCGCTCGGCTATCTCCTGCCTTTCCTGATCGCCGCTTGGGTGGCGCGCAATGTGCCGGCAGGCGACGGGCCATTGCTCGATGCCGGCTGCGGCACCGGCCTGTCGGGGCCGTCACTGAAGGCGCTCGGCTACCGCGACATTGCCGGGCTCGACCTTTCCGGCGGCATGCTGAAGATCGCCGGCAGCCGCAACGCCTATAGCGAGCTGAAGCAGGCGATGCTGGGCGGGACTCTGCCCTGGCCGGACGGCCACTTCCGCGCCTTCTTCTCCGCCGGGGTGTTCACCATCAGCCATGCGCCGGCGTCTGGCCTGAATGAACTGGTGCGCATCACCCGGAAGGGCGGACATGCGATCTTCACCGTGCGCGACCAGGTGTTTGAGAGCGGCGGCTTTCAGGCTGTGTTTGACCAACTGGATCAGACGAAAAAATGGCGGGCGGTCGAGCAAAGCCCATGGTTCCGCTGCTATGCGATCGCCGAGCCGGACGCGTTGGTGAAGACGTTTGTGTTCGAAATCCTGTAGCGGAATGAAGCTTGGTCCTCGGCATCCAAGCACCTATCGGCCGGAACCATGTGCACGTCGGTGCGTTCCAAAACCGTGGGGCTGCGCCTCACCGCTACTATGGCGCCGCCGCAGTATCTCGGCACAAGAGGAGAAGGCTGAATGGCGTCCGTCCGTTATATCGTTGCCGACATTGACAAGGCGGTAGAATTCTACCGAGACAATCTCGAATTCAAGGTCGAAATGCACAATCCTGGCAAGTTCGCAGCGCTGCTTCGCGACGATCTTACCCTGTATCTCAGCGCTCCAGGTGCGGGAAGCGGTGGTCAGGCCGGAGGTGAACCGGAGCCAGGCGGATGGAACAGGTTCATGGTCATAACCAGGGGGCTGGACACCCTGATCAGCCGGTTGCGCGCGGCCGACGCGACGTTCCGCGGGGACATCAGCGATGGCGGCGCTGGCCGGGCTATTCTGCTTGAAGATCCATCGGGCAATGTCATTGAGCTGTTCGAATTCAAGAAGGACAGACAGTGATCTCCCCATTTCGTGGGGCGGGCAACCAGGTACCGCGAAGGCACGCAATTGCCGAAAAGCCAAAACATTGGTATGAGCCACGCCATGGAAGAGCTATTTGGCGATCCGGCCTATAAGGGGTTCGTGCTGCAGGACAGGAAACGCCTGCCGTCGCGCTTCTCCGCGCGCGTGTCCGGGGCGCTGACCAGCCGACTTTGCTAGGCCGACCTGGCCAGGTCGTTTCGCCGGGCCGGAAGTCAGGCGTCTGCTCTTTCCCATTCTCATATCGACGGATTTACGCACATGAGCGCACCGCGCACCCTCTACGACAAGATTTTCGACGACCATGTCGTCGACCGCCAGGATGACGGCACCTGCCTGCTCTACATCGACCGCCACCTCGTCCATGAGGTGACCAGCCCGCAGGCCTTCGAGGGCTTGCGCATGACCGGCAGAAAAGTCCGGCATCCGGAAAAGACCCTGGCCGTGGTCGATCACAACGTCTCGACCTCGCCCGAGCGCAAGTTCGGCATCAAGAACGAGGAAAGCCGCATCCAGGTCGAGGCGCTGGCCAAGAACGCCAAGGATTTCGGCGTCGAATACTATTCCGAGAACGATATCCGTCAGGGCATCGTCCATATCATCGGCCCCGAGCAGGGTTTCACCTTGCCCGGCATGACCATCGTCTGCGGCGACAGCCACACCTCGACGCATGGCGCCTTCGGCGCGCTTGCGCACGGCATCGGCACGTCCGAGGTCGAGCATGTGCTGGCGACGCAGACGCTGATCCAGCGCAAAGCCAAGAACATGCTGGTGCGCGTCGACGGCCAGTTGCCGGAAGGCGTCACCGCCAAGGACATCATCTTGGCCATCATCGGCGAGATCGGCACTGCCGGCGGCACCGGCTACGTTATCGAATATGCCGGCGAGGCGATCCGTGCGTTGTCGATGGAAGGACGCATGACGATCTGCAACATGTCGATCGAAGGCGGTGCGCGCGCCGGCCTGATCGCCGCCGACGAGACGACCTTCGCCTATGTCAAGGACAAGCCGCGCGCACCGAAGGGCGCGGCCTGGGATGCGGCACTCGAATACTGGAAGACGCTGCGGTCCGACGAGGGCGCGCATTTCGACAAGGTGATCGTGCTCGACGCGGCCAAGCTGCCACCGATCGTTTCCTGGGGCTCGTCGCCCGAGGATGTCGTGTCGGTGCAAGGCATCGTGCCGAACCCGGAAGACATAACCGATGAGAACAAGCGCACCTCCAAGCAGCGTGCGCTGGACTATATGGGGCTGACGCCAGGCACCAAGATCACCGATATCTCGGTTGATCGCGTCTTCATCGGCTCCTGCACCAATGGCCGTATCGAGGATCTGCGCGCCGTCGCCAAGGTGGTCGAAGGCAAGACGGTCAGCCCGCATGTCGATGCGATGATCGTGCCGGGCTCCGGCCTGGTCAAGGAACAGGCGGAAGCCGAAGGCCTCGACAAGATCTTCGTTGCCGCCGGCTTCGACTGGCGCGAGCCGGGCTGCTCGATGTGCCTTGCCATGAATGACGACCGGCTGAAGCCGCACGAGCGCTGCGCCTCGACCTCGAACCGCAATTTCGAGGGCCGGCAAGGCTTCAAGGGCCGCACCCATCTGGTGTCGCCGGCGATGGCAGCGGCGGCGGCGATCGCCGGCCACTTCGTCGACATCCGCGAGTGGAAGTAACTCCGGAGCGCCCGGCTTCGAATACGTTCCAGGCCCCGGACCGCTTTGCGGCTCCGGGGCCCTTTTTTATCCGGTCCGTTTACATATTCGCTTTCGCTTAACCGCTTGTTTGCGCTTGCGCTCTAAGTCTTTCCCCACGTAAGCGGGGAAATCACAGTCGTTTGGACACGGGTCTGCTCATAGCGCTGCTCAATCCGACGATAGCGTTGGCGCTCGGCGCTGCGTTCCTCGTGCTATGGTCCTATCAACGCCACCGCCCGTATCTCGCCGTGCTGGCGATCAGCTACAGTCTCTCGGCGGTCGGCTTCCTGCTGCAGTATTTCACCTTGCCGATCGGCATGCCGCTGACCAAGCTGGCGTCGAACATCTGCTTCACCATAGCCGGCTGCTGCCTGTCTAGCGCCGTCGTGCACCGCCATGGCCGCAAGGTGCCCTATGTTGGGATCGGCGTGCTGGCGGGTGGCGGCCTGGCGTCGTTGTGCTGGTTCCTGTTCATCGCGCCGGATCTCACCTGGCGTATCCTGGCGATGAATTTCGCTTTCGGCGGGATCAGCCTTCTGGTCGCCGCCGAACTGCGCCCGGTGCGCCGCAACGGTCCGACCGAAAACATCCTGTTCGTGCTGTCGCTGCTGTCGGGCGTCAACTTCTTCGTGCGCACGCTTATCGTCGTAGTCGCGCACGGGCCCTTCACCAGTTATGACGGGTTCTACGGCTCGTCCTACTGGACGACGGCGCTTCTGTCGCACGCTCTGCTGTCGCTGCTCATTGCGCTGTGCCTGTTTTGCGCCGCCGCACTCGACGTGATGAAGGCGCTGAAAACGGAGACGCATACCGATCCGCTGTCGGGCCTGTTCAACCGCCGCGGTTTCGAGGAGCGAGGCATGCTGCTCTTGCGGCACTGCGCCACCGCGCGGTTTCCGGTCGCGCTGGTGCTGGCCGACCTCGATCATTTCAAGGCGCTCAACGACGTGCATGGACATGCGGCGGGCGATCGGGTGATCGCTGATTTCGCCGCCAAGCTTCGCTCCGCGGCAGGCGCACGCGGTGTTGCCGGGCGTATCGGCGGCGAGGAATTCGCCGTGCTGCTGCCGCTCAGCGACCTCGGCGCCGCGCGGCTGTTCGCCGAGGCCGTGCGAACGCTTTATTCGGCTGGCCATGTCGACGGGCTTCCTGTCGGCACCAAGGTCACCGCCAGCTTCGGCGTGGCGGCCCGAAGCGGTGACGAGGCGCTTGAGCCGCTGATGCGCCGTGCCGACGACGCGCTCTACAAAGCCAAAAAGAATGGCCGCGACAGCGTGCGCCTGTCTTATGAGCGGCCGGAAACGGCGTTCGTCCCGGAGCCGCTCAAGCTGGGCTGATCTCGCACGGCCGGGCCGAAAAAACCGGAACCATTTTTGACGACATGCACTAGCATTAACGTCTTCTTCGCCCGTCGATGCTTAGCTGTCGGCGCGGGTGCGGGAAGATCATGAGCGGCGCCAACTTCATCCTTTTGATCAATTTGTCGGTTGCAGGCCTGCTGGCGGCGTCCTTCATGGCGATTGCCATCCATGATGTCGGCCGCGCTGCGGCGCGCTGGCTGGCTTTTGGCTATCTGCTGGGGATGGCCTATTCGGCGATCGAATTCAGCATTCCCGCCTTCACCGACGCGCGGCTCCCGGTCGTTGCCGCCTTCGCGGTTTTCCTTGGCGCCACAATTGCGTTCAATGGCGGCCTTGCCCGTAAATACGACGTGGCGCCGCCCTGGCTGCCGATGCTGTTGTTCCTGGTCGCCACGACCATGGCCGTGTATTTCGTGCAGGACCTGCCGCGCCAGTCGCTGGTCCGCATGATGGCCTACCAGCTTCCCTATGCGGTCATGCAGTTCGTCGGGCTGGCCATCGTCTGGTCATCGAGGCAAGGGCCCGCCCATCTCGATCGCATATTGATGGCCGTTCTGGCAGCGAGCGGCCTGCAGTTTGCCTCAAAGCCGTTCATTGCGCATGCGCTCGGCGGCTGGGGCGCCAATCCGCAAGCCTATCTGCAAAGCAGCTACGCGCTGGTGTCGCAATCGCTCGGCACGGTCTTTGCGTTGGCGCTGGCGCTGCTGATGCTGGCCATCCTGGTTCGCGACGTGCTTGCCGAAGTGACCTCGAAATCGGAGACGGACACGCTTTCGCGCCTGCTCAACCGCGGCGGCTTCACCCGCCATGCGGAGTTGGCGGTGCTTGGCGCGATGCGGCAAGGCGTGCCGGTCGCCCTGGTTATCGCCGACCTCGATCACTTCAAGAGCGTCAACGACAGTTTCGGCCATGCGTCCGGCGACCGGGTGATCGAGACTTTTGCAGGTTTCCTGCGTGAGGCCGCCGCCGGCCATCATGTCGCCGGCCGCATCGGCGGTGAGGAGTTCGCCATCATGCTGCCGGGAACCAATCTTGCCGCCGCCCGGCTGTTTGCCGAGGGCACCCGCAGTGCTTTCAGTGCGCTTCCCATAAACGGGCTGCCGGCGGACAATCGCTGCACAGCGAGTTTCGGCGTCGCCGAACTTCATCCGAGCGAAGATTTTACCGATCTGATGCGGCGCGCCGACCAGGCGCTCTATCAGGCGAAGAATGCCGGGCGCGATTGCGTGCGGATCTCGGCCGGGCCAGCCGACAACTGGTCGTCAGCCGGAATGGACGGCAGAGCAATTCCAGGAGAAATGTGAGACGTTTCCCCGAGAAAGGCGCGGTGCGCTTTCCCTTGGAAATTGCGTCCAAACACGAGTCTAGCGGCAGGGGCTGAGTTCCGGCATCTCACCGTCGGAAAGTCCGTACATATAGGAACGGCCCTTCACCAGCACCGGTGGCCGGTAGCAATCGCTGTAGCCTGATAGATCGTCGGCTTCGTTCTCGTAGATCACCTTGGGCTGGCCGGCGCTGGTGTAGTCGGACAGTTGCTTGGCCAGCCTGCCTTCGCCGACGAGGATGCGCTTGTAGCCGGCGGCGCTGTCGATGACGAGATTGCCGAAGGAATCGGCGTAGACGCGATCCTGATGCCGCGCACCGGCGACTGCTGGCGCCACGAGGCCGACGACCGAGGCCGCCACTGTGAGCGCCGCAAGGCGCGATCTGCCCGAATTCGAACGCATGGCGTCCTCCATGTCTTGAGGAAAGCCTCCTCGAATCGGAAATTAACGCTTTCTTAACCTTTGTTAAGAGGCTGACGCGCTTCGCGGCGATGTCTCGGTGAACATGGTTAATATCCGTTAATATCCGACTGGATGGAAAACGCGGCGGCCATCATTCGGCCATGCTTGGCCGCACCATCGCGCTGGCGTTCGTCTCTGCGTCGGGATGACCTAAATCTTGGCAAAGCATTCGCGGCTGATTTGCCGCGCGGGAGGACGGCAAATGGCGGTACGCCGAATGGTTTGGGTGTCCGTTTTCCCGTTGCTCGTTACCGTTGCTGCCTGTGTGCCGCAGGATGGCGCGCCGAAGGCGGTCAATTCGTCTGCGCCGGCTCAGCCGTCCATCGCAGCCGCGGCGCCCCCGGCAGCTGCAACCAAGATCACCACCGACCTTACTGCGCCGCGATCCGGCATAGGCACGGCCACCTACAGATGCGGCAATAACGGCATGATTGCCATCCAGAATCTCGGCACGTCATTGCGTGTGGTCGGGTCCGACGGCGCGACCGAGGAGTTTGCGGCGTCGCCTGCCAACCAGAGCAGCCGCTACCAGGCGGCCACACATGACGCAATCGTGATCGACGGAAGCGAAGCGCTGGTGATGAAGAAGGGGTCGACGCCGCAGACCTGCAAACGCTAGCGCCAATCTCGATATCACTGGGCCCGGTGACAGACATGTTGCACTGCAGCGATATCGAGCCGGCTTCGGGCCCCAGCGCTAATCGATTGAAGCCGGGAGCCTGCCGTTTAGTCAGACTAAATTACGTTTTCGAAACGGTTTTCTGGCTTTGACGCGGTGCAAAAAGAGCATTAGAAACCGGCTGTCCGAAGTCGCAACCGGAAGCGGCAATGCCGCATTTCCACATGAGGCAGGAGACGCCGAACTGGGGGAGCCATGAGCAAATCACCAGCCACCCGCGAATTTGCCAGACGTGAACGGCCGCTTTCGCCACATCTGAGCGTGTACCGGCCGCCGATCACGATGACGATGTCGATCATCCATCGCATCACGGGCGGGGCGCTGTATTTCGGCACGCTGCTGGTCGCGCTGTGGTTGATGGCTGCGGCAAGCTCGCAGGCGACGTTCGACTGGGTCAACTGGGCCTTCGGCACCTGGCTCGGCCGGTTGATCCTGTTCGGCTACACCTGGGCGCTGATGCACCACATGCTGGGTGGCGTGCGCCATCTGGTCTGGGACACCGGCAACGGTCTGGAGAAGCACACGGCCTCGAAGATCGCCTGGGCGACGCTGGCCGGCTCCATCCTGCTCACGCTGCTGATCTGGATCGCCGGCTATATGGCGCGGGGAGCCTGATCATGAGCGACAACAACTCCGACATGCGCACGCCGCTGGCGAAGGTCCGCGGCCTCGGGTCCGCCCGCGAGGGTACCGGACATTTCTGGCGCCAGCGCCTGACCGCGATCGCCAACATCCCGCTGATGCTGTTCTTCGTCGGTTTCCTGATTGCGCTCAACGGCGCCGACTATGAGCATGTGCGGGCAGCCCTTGCCAATCCGTTCGTGGCGATGGTGATGGCCCTGGTGCTGGTCTCCGGGCTCACCCATATGCGCCTCGGCATGCAGGCGATCATCGAGGATTACGTGCACGGCGAGGGCATGAAGCTGGCGCTGATCGCGCTCAACACATTTTTCCCCATAGCGGTCGGCGTCGCCTCGATCTTCGCCCTGCTCAAGCTGACATTCGGAGGCTGAGTTGGCCAAGGACGCAAAACGAGCCAACGCCGCTGGCTATACTTATGTCGATCACAAGTTCGACGTCGTTGTCGTCGGCGCCGGCGGTGCCGGGCTGCGCGCTACGCTCGGCATGGCCGAACAGGGCCTGCGCACCGCCTGCATCACCAAGGTGTTCCCGACCCGCTCGCACACGGTGGCGGCGCAGGGCGGCATTGCCGCTTCACTTGCGAATATGGGACCCGACAATTGGCAATGGCACCTTTTCGATACCGTCAAGGGATCGGATTGGCTGGGTGACATCGACGCGCAGGAGTACATGGTCCAGCAGGCGCCCGCCGCCGTCTACGAACTCGAACATTACGGCGTGCCGTTCTCGCGCACCGAGGAGGGCAAGATCTATCAGCGGCCGTTCGGCGGCATGATGATGAATTTCGGCGAAGGCCCGCCGGTGCAGCGCACATGCGCCGCCGCAGACCGGACCGGCCACGCCATGCTGCACACGCTCTATGGCCAGTCGCTGAAGAACAATGCCCAGTTCTTCATCGAGTATTTCGCACTCGACCTGATCATGGAGCCGGACGGGACCTGTACAGGCGTCGTCGCATGGAACCTCGACGACGGCACCATCCACCGCTTCTCGGCCAAGATGGTGGTGCTGGCGACAGGCGGCTATGGCCGCACCTATTTCTCGGCCACCTCGGCGCACACCTGCACCGGCGACGGCGGCGGCATGGCCGCGCGGGCGGGTTTCGCGCTTCAGGACATGGAGTTCGTGCAGTTCCACCCGACCGGAATCTACGGCGCCGGCTGCCTGATCACCGAGGGCGCGCGCGGCGAGGGCGGCTATCTCGTCAACTCCGAGGGCGAGCGTTTCATGGAGCGCTACGCGCCATCGGCCAAGGACCTTGCCTCGCGCGATGTCGTCTCGCGCTGCATGACGCTTGAGATCCGCGAAGGCCGCGGCGTCGGCCCGAAGAAGGACCATATCTTCCTGCACCTCGACCACCTCGATCCGGCCGTGCTGCATGAGCGGCTGCCGGGCATTTCGGAATCGGCCAAGATCTTTGCCGGCGTCGACCTGACCAAGGAGCCGATCCCGGTGCTGCCGACGGTGCACTACAATATGGGCGGCGTGCCGACCAACTACTGGGGCGAGGTGCTCAACCCGACGGCACTCAATCCCGACCAGGTGTCGCCGGGGCTGATGGCGGTCGGAGAGGCCGGCTGCGCCTCGGTGCATGGCGCCAACCGGCTCGGTTCGAACTCGCTGATCGACCTGGTGGTGTTCGGCCGCGCGGCGGCGATCCGGGCGGGCCAGGTCATCGACCGCAATTCGGCGATCCCTTCGCCCAATGAGGCCTCGGTCGAAAAGATCATGGACCGCTTCGATCGGCTGCGCCACGCCAGCGGCTCGACGCCGACGGCGGTACTGCGCGAGAAGATGCAGAAGGCGATGCAGGAAGACGCGGCGGTGTTCCGTACCCAGGAATCGCTGGACAGCGGCTGCGAACGCATTTCGCAGATCTGGGGCGAGCTCAGGGATGTCAAGGTGTTCGATCGCTCGATGATCTGGAACTCCGACCTTGTCGAAACGCTGGAACTGGAAAACCTGATGGCCAACGCCATCACCACGGTCTACGGCGCCGCGGCGCGCAAGGAGAGCCGTGGCGCGCATGCGCGGGAGGATTTTTCAGCCCGAGATGATGCCAACTGGCGCAAGCACACGCTGGCCAGGCTCAGCGAAGACGGCAAGGTGACGCTCAGCTATCGGCCAGTGCACACCGAACTGCTGCTCAAGGAACAAGATGGGGGTATCAACCCGGTCAAGATCGCACCGAAGGCCAGGGTGTATTGACGATGGCGCTGGCGGCCTCGGGATATTCCGGCACGGCCCTTCCGGCCAAGCTCGGCCTGAAGGACGGCATGACCGCCGCCTTCATCGCGCTCCCCGATGATCTCAGCGATCTCACTGAGGCCGTTGACTTCGCTCAAGTCGATCGGCTGGCCGATTGGTCTGATATTTCGGGAACGATCCTGAAATACGACGCCGTCCATGCCTTCGCCCGGCAACGCGCCGAGATCGAGGATCGCCTCGGCGATGTCGAGGCAGCGATCAAGCGCGACGGCATGGTCTGGGTCTCCTGGCCGAAGAAGGCTTCGAAGGTGGCCACCGACGTCACCGAGGGCGTTGTTCGCGCCGAGGCGCTGAAGCGCGATCTCGTCGACGTGAAAGTGGCCACCGTCAATGAAATCTGGTCCGGGCTGAAGCTCGTCATCCGAAAGGACCTGAGGTAATGGTCGAACTGACACTCCCCAAGAATTCGCAGATCAAGGCGGGGAAAACCTGGCCGAAGCCGGAAGGCGCAACCAATCTGCGCGAGTACCGCATTTACCGCTGGTCACCGGACGATGACGAGAACCCGCGCATCGACACCTATTTCGTCGACATGGACGATTGCGGGCCGATGGTGCTCGACGCGCTGCTCTGGATCAAGAACAAGATCGATCCGACGCTGACCTTGCGCCGCTCCTGCCGCGAGGGCATTTGCGGCTCCTGCGCCATGAACATCGACGGCTCCAACACGCTGGCCTGCACCAAGGGATGCGACGACATTTCCGGCGCCGTCAAGGTCTATCCGCTGCCGCATATGCAGGTGGTCAAGGATTTGGTGCCGGACCTTACCAATTTCTACGCCCAGCATGCCTCGATCCAGCCATGGCTGAAGACGGTGTCGCCTGAGCCGGCCAAGGAATGGCTGCAGAGCCATGAGGACCGCGAGAAGCTCGACGGGCTCTACGAGTGCATCCTGTGCGCCTGCTGCTCGACCTCGTGCCCGAGCTATTGGTGGAACGGCGATCGCTATCTCGGTCCGGCAACGCTTTTGCAGGCCTATCGCTGGCTGATCGATAGCCGCGACGAGGCCAAGGGCGAGCGGCTCGACGATCTCGAGGATCCGTTCCGGCTCTATCGCTGCCACACCATCATGAACTGCGCGCAAACGTGCCCCAAGGGCCTCAACCCGGCCAAGGCGATCGCCGAGATCAAGAAGATGATGGTTGAGAGAAGGGTCTAGGCGGCAGGTTGGTTGCCGGCGCGAGCAAATCCAATGAGCGATGATCTTCCAATTCTTTCCCCCGTCGAGGCGCGCATCCTCGGCTGCCTGATCGAGAAGAAGGAGCTGACGCCGGATGTCTATCCGCTGACGCTCAATGCAGCACTGGCCGCCGCCAACCAGAAGACGGCGCGCGAGCCGGTGATGGCGCTGGAACAGGTCGAGGTACACCGGGGGCTGAAGCTGCTCGAACAAAAGGGGCTGGTGCGGCAGATGTTCGGTTCGCGCGTCGAGCGCTACGAGCATCAGATGGCGCAGCGCTTCTCGCTGACCACGCCGCAGACCGCTTTGATCGGCCTGCTGTTGCTGCGCGGGCCGCAGACGGCACATGAGTTGCTGGCGCGGAGCGAGCGTATGGCGCGGTTCTCATCGATCGAAGATCTGCGCGCCGAACTCGATATGCTGATCGGCCGCCGACCGCCACTCATCCAGGAAATCCCGCGCGGACCAGGCCAACGCGAGGACCGCTACGTGCATCTCCTCAGCGGCCCTGTGGACGTTGCAGCCCTTTCGGCGCAGCGGAGTGCATCGGCCCTGCCGGCTTCCGACCTGGAGGCGCGGTTGGAGGCGCTGGAGCAGGAAGTCGCCGCACTTCGCGCCCGGCTAGACGCGCTGGGCGCATAACGCCGGCGCGCCTGTGCGTTCGCGCCGGGTCATCACGCTGGATCCAGCGTGCTCAGCCGAGCCGAGCGTCAATCGATACATTTATGGCGCCGAGCGCCTTCGAGACCGGACATCCGGCCTTGGCCTTTTCGGCCAGCTCCCCAAATTTCGCGGCATCGATGCCGGGCACCTTGCCGACCACCGTGAGGGCGCTGCCGGTGATCCCCGTGCCGGGAACCAGCGTCACCACCGCCTTGGCGTCGAGTTCGGTGGCGGGCGTGCCGTTCTCGGCCAGGAAATGAGAGAACTGCATGGCAAAGCAGCCGGCGTGCGCCGCCGCGATCAACTCTTCCGGATTGGTGCCGGATTTGCCGCTTTCGTCCTCGAAGCGTGCCTTGAACGAATAGGGCGTGCCCTTCAGGGTTCCGCTCTGGGTGTCGAGCGTGCCCGTGCCCCCCTTCAGATCGCCTTTCCAGACGGCGTTTGCGGTGCGGTCCATGAATTCCTCCTTGGTTGTCGTGGCTGGGGTCGCCGCGGCTGGTTGCCTGGGGGAGCCCCCGGCGTCCGGTCAACTATAGCGCGCCCGAAGGCGAAGGCCACTGGGCTCTTTGAACCACTGCGCAGTTGGTGGCCAAATTCTTTTCGAAAAAGTGCATGTGCAAAAATGTCGGCTTTGATCTCCCGCGCCCGTCCTGCGGGCGGCCATGAGGTTGTGGCCGGATGGAGGTTCGCATGGACAATCTGTTTTTCGCACTGTGGAAAGGCGCAGGCCACAAGGCCGGGCGACGAGAAGACTTCTGGCTGCATCCGCCGGCGTCCGGCTTTGGCCGGCTTCTGGCGGCGGTTGCCATCATCGGCATCGCGGCGTGCCTTCTCGACCATGCGGCGGCGGTCAGGGGCAACGCTGACACGCTCGTCACCGCGTCCTATGGTTCGACTGGTCCGACGCAGCAAGGGAGCTGGAAATGAAATATGTCTGTCTGGTCTATGGTGAGGAAAAGGACCTGCATGCCATGACGCCGGAGCGTCTGGCCAAGCTCGATGCCGATTCGATGGCTCATGACCGTTCGTTGGATCAGCGTGGGATACTGATCATCGCCCAGGCGCTGCAATCGGTGAAAACGTCGAAGACCCTTCGCAGGCGCAAGGGCAAGAGCCTGATCACCGACGGCCCGTTCGCCGAAACCAAGGAGCAATTGCTCGGCTTCGTCATGATCGAGGCTGATAATCTTGACCAGGCGCTGGAGATCGCCGCCGAGATTCCGCTGGCCGAAATCGGCACTATCGAGGTGCGCGCGATCTACGATGTGCCGGGATCGTAGAGGCGATTCCTTCGTCGCCCGTCGTCTGGAGCGGTGGTTTCATCGGAAGCGCCTGGCGGGGTCCGAGTTCTTCGCCCGGCGCAACTCTTGCATGTTGAAGCACCGCAAGAGTTCTCCTATCGTTGGCGGGATTTTGGGGGGTGTCGGCATGCCGTTCTTGATTGCTGTCCTTGGCGTGCTGGGCGCGGCGGCGTTCTGGTGGTACCGGATGAAGGCCATGAACGAGGCTGCGCGTGACGTTGCCGATGTCATCGGCCGGGTCCAGGGTTCGGTGCGCCGCAAGAAGCTGCGCAAGCAGGCGGCCCTGTCGCCACTGACCGCGATCGACGATCCGGTGGTGGCCGCCGCGACGCTGATCACCGCAATCGTCTCCGAGGAAGGGCCGGTCCTGCCGCGACGCGAGGCTGTCATTCGCTTGGTGATCTCCGAGATCGCCGACAAGAAGAAGACGGACGAAGCGGTGATCTACGCCAAATGGGCGGCAGCACAGATCGACGACACCACTGTTGTCATCGACAAGCTGGCGCCGTTCCTGCGCGAACGCCTCGATGTCGCCGAGCGCAACGACCTGCTGCAGATGGTCAACCGCGCCGCCCAAGGCGGCGAGAAACGCCTCGAGATATCCGACCAGAGGATTTTGCGGCTGCGGCAGAAGCTGGGTTTCGAGGTGAATTAGGGGTATGCTGATATTCAGGTGATGCCGGCCTGCGAACGGCGGCTTCCTGCGCTTCCGGTGCTCACGTACCCAAACGCACGCTCCGCTCCGGTTCTCGGAACCCACCGTTCTCGACTCGGCCTGACCTGAATCTCAACACACCCTTGCGTGTAATGACACCCCGATCAGATCGCCTCGCCCTTCAACAATCGAGGCGTGCTAGCGGACAGTCCCGACGCCTGGCGGATGAAGAACTCCTTCAGGCGCGGCATGCGTTCGACCAAGCCGAGGCCGATGTCGCGGACGGCGCGCAGCGGGCCGATGTCGTTGGAAAACAGCCGGTTCAGCACATCCGTCGTGATGCCCATCTGGACCGTGTCGAAGCGGCGCCATTGCTGGTAGCGTTCGAGCACGTCGAGCGCGCCGATATCCTGGCCGATCCGGTCGGCCTCGACGATCACCTCGGCAAGTGCGGCGACATCCTTGAAGCCGAGATTGAGGCCCTGCCCGGCGATCGGATGGATGCCATGGGCGGCGTCGCCGGCGAGCGCGATGCGCGGAGCGACGAAGGCGCGGGCGATGGTGAGGCCGAGCGGCCAGGCGCGCGGCTTGTCGGCAACGCGGATCTCGCCGAGCTTCAGACCAAAGCGCTGTTCGAGTTCATGCTCGAAGACGAGGTCGTCACCGGCCACCAGCTTCTCGGCATCCTGCGTGCGCTCGACCCAGACGATCGACGAGCGATTGGTACCGTCCTCGCTGGGCTTGAGCGGCAACGTCGCGAAAGGGCCGGCCGGCAGGAAATGCTCTTCGGCGCGGCCGTTGTGCGGGCGTTCATGCGCGACCGTGCAGACGATTCCGGACTGGCCATATTCCCACTTCACCGTCTTGATGCCGGCCATGTCGCGCAGCTTGGAGTTGACGCCGTCGGCGGCGACCAGCAGCCGCGCCTTCAGCGTCGCGCCGTCGGCGAGATGCACGGTGATGCCACCGCCGTTGGTCTCGAAACCCTGCACCGCCACGCCTTCGATGATGTCGATGCCGAGTTTCTCGGCGCGGGCCCGCAAGGCGCCGTTCAGCACTTTGTTGGCGACCATATGCGCAAATGGCTCGCCCGGCGCCACTTCGCCGTCGAAGGTCAGGAAGACCGGACGCACCGGATCGGAGGTGCGCGAATCGGTGATGATCATCTCGGTGATCGCCTGGGCCTGCGGCGCTATCTCTGCCCACACGCCGAGCTGGTCGAGCATGCGGCCGGCGGCGGCGGCAATGGCCGAAGCGCGGCCATCCCTTTGCCAGACACCGGCCGGCGCGGCATCGACGAGAGCGACAGCAAGGCCCGGACGTGCCTGCTTCAGCGATACGGCGCTGGCCAGGCCGACATAACCGGCGCCGGCGACCAGAACATCGGGTCCAGACTTGGTTTTCGTGTCCACCTTGCGTTGCATCAACTTCGCTCCTTGCGCGCCAGCCGCGTCTTGCGCCCTTGACTGCCTGTCCGTCCTGTCGGAAACCGCCATAACACTTCTGCGGCGAGGGCGCGAAATATGACGGCAGCCATGGACGAGCTTCTCGGCATTCTCGACCTCGAGAAGCTGGAACACAATCTGTATCGTGGTCGCAGTCCCTTGCTCGACTGGCAGCGCGTCTTCGGCGGCCAGACCATCGCCCAGGCACTGGTCGCGGCGCAGCGAACCGTCGACCCCGATCGTCACGTGCATTCGCTGCATGGCTATTTCATGCGGCCCGGCGATACCAAGGTGCCGATCGTGTACGAGGTCGACCGCATCCGCGACGGCGGCTCCTTCACCACGCGGCGCGTGGTGGCGATCCAGCACGGCCAGGCGATCTTTTCGCTGGAGGCCTCCTTCCAGCAGGATGAGGTCGGTCTCGAACACCAGGTGCCGATGCCGCAGGACGTTCCCGGACCCGACACGTTGCTGTCGCAGCGCGAGTTGCTGGGCAAGTTTGGCGAGGCGGTGCCCGAAGGCATCAAACGCTACTGGGAGCGCGACCGGCCGATCGAGATGAAGCCGGTGATGCTGAAGCATTACACGAGCCGCGAAAAGCTGGAGCCGAAGCAGAACATCTGGATCCGCACCACCGGTCCGGTTCCGGCGGATCGCGCCATCCAGGCGGCGGTGCTCGCCTATCTCTCCGACATGACGCTGCTCGACACCTCGACCTTTGCGCATGGCCGCGCCATTTTCGACCGCGATATCCAGGCGGCGAGCCTCGACCATGCCATGTGGTTCCACCGCAGCCATGCGCTCGACGATTGGATGCTCTACACGCAGGACAGCCCGTCGACACAGGGCTCGCGCGGCTTCACGCGCGGGTCGCTGTTTGCCCGCGACGGCACGTTGATTGCCTCGGTTGCGCAAGAAGGGCTGATCCGGCTCAAGCGACCGCCTACAGAGTAGGCATTTTTCGAAAATTGCATAGTTTTTAAGCAGATGCTTTGCCGTTGTTGCGGGCACCTCACGGCTTTGGCCGCCTTCATCCCTTTGTTTACAACGGGTTAACACCCTGCTTCGGCACTTGGCACGGAGCTTGAATCCACGTGGGCACTCTCCGGCTCTTTAGGATCGGTGAAGTCGTGCAAACGCGGGGGACCGCAACAGCAAAGGGTGCAACCTTATGAAAATCGTGATGGCAATCATCAAGCCGTTCAAGCTCGACGAGGTCCGCGAAGCGCTTACCGCCGTCGGCATCCAGGGCCTGACCGTCACCGAAGTCAAAGGCTACGGGCGTCAGAAAGGGCACACGGAAATCTATCGCGGGGCGGAATACGCGGTCAGCTTCCTGCCGAAGATCAAGATCGAAGTCGCGGTCAGTGCCGACATGGTCGACAAGGCCGTCGAAGCCATCACCTCAGCCGCCAAGACCGGCCAGATCGGCGACGGCAAGATCTTCGTTTTCGGCATCGATCAGGCGGTGCGCATCCGCACCGGCGAAACAGACACCGACGCGCTCTGAGCGGCGATCACGTATTCCAATGGAGAGTTCAATGAATATTCCTTCTACCTTAAAGACGACGGGACGAGCCGCCCTTTTGGGTTCGCTCGCTCTTGCGGCGTTGGGCACGGTCGCCGCCTTCGCGCAGCAAGCGGCTCCTGCCGCGACAGCGGCTGCACCGGCTGCCCCGACCCCGGTGCTCGACACCGGCAACACTGCCTGGATGCTGACCTCGACGGCGCTCGTGCTGATGATGACCATCCCGGGCCTGGCGCTGTTTTACGGCGGCATGGTGCGCAAGAAGAACGTGCTCGCCACCATCATGCAGAGCTTTGCCATCACCTGCCTGGTGACGGTGCTGTGGTTCATGTTCGGCTATTCGCTGGCCTTTTCCGACGGCGGCGGCATGAACAGCTATCTCGGCGGCACCTCGAAATTCTTCCATCACGGCATCACCACTGCCTCGCTGTGGCTGCCGGGCGTCGCGAATATTCCTGAATTCGTGTTCTCGATGTTCCAGATGACCTTCGCCATCATCACTCCGGCGCTGATTGCCGGCGCCTTCGCCGAACGCTTCAAGTTCTCGGCGCTGCTGATCTTCATGGCGCTGTGGCTGCTGGTCATCTACGTGCCGATCGCGCATTGGGTCTGGGGTGGCGGCTTCCTCGGCACGGCCGGCGTGCTCGACTTTGCCGGCGGCACGGTCGTCCACATCAACGCCGGTGTCGCGGGTCTGGTCTGCGCGCTGGTTCTCGGCAAGCGTGAAGGCTACGGAGCCACCAATATGGCGCCGCACAACCTGGTCTATTCGGTGATCGGCGCTTCGCTGTTGTGGGTCGGCTGGTTCGGCTTCAACGCCGGTTCGGAACTGGCCGCCGACGGCCTCGCCGGCGCTGCAATGCTCAACACCCAGGTTGCGACCGCGGCCGCGGCACTCGCCTGGATGTTCGCCGAATGGATCGTCGCCAAGAAGCCTTCGGTGCTCGGCATTATCTCCGGCGCCGTCGCCGGCCTGGTCGCGGTGACACCTGCCTCCGGCTTCGTCAACCCGACCGGCGCCTTCATCGTCGGCATCGTTGCGGGCGTCGTCTGCTACCTCTCGGCGGTCAAGGTCAAGCACATGTTCGGCTACGACGACTCGCTCGATGCCTTCGGCGTGCATGGCGTCGGCGGTGTCATCGGCGCTCTGCTCACCGGTGTGCTCGCCGATCCGGCGATCAACAGCCTCGGTGCAGGCGCTTCGCTCGGCAAGCAGATCTACGGCGTCGCCGTCACCATCGTGTGGACGGGGATTGCAACCTTCGTGATCCTCTACATCGTCAAGGCGCTGGTCGGCCTGCGTCCGACGACCCAGGAAGAGGTCGAAGGCCTCGACATCTCCCAGCATGGCGAAGTGGTGCCGTAAGGCCAACTCCGCCTCACGGGGCCGGTGGAACCTCCTCCCGCCGACCCCCCAAACCATCCCGTCGTGACACTCTCGAAAGGAGTTCACGCATTGAGGCCCGGATCATTTCCGGGCCTCTTTTTTGGTGCGCCAGGCATGGCGCGTAGCGCCGTGACTGGCGCTGCCTGGACCGCTGTGGTGGTGGTTCAGGCGACTTGGGGGTGGA
>NZ_JAMYOR010000093.1:0-18928 GCF_040319965.1 Mesorhizobium sp. M0830
ATCCATGCCCGCGATTACCCGCCGTACTCTTCTCGCGCTTACCGGCGCAGCGGTTGCCGTCGACCCCGCTGGCGAAAATACATCGGACAGCATCCGCCCATCTCTGCGCCCTTCCACGGTGGTGCTATGGTCCAGCATGATCGGTAGCGAGGAGGACGTAATCCATGCCCGCGATTACCCGCCGTACTCTTCTCGCGCTTACCGGCGCAGCGGTTGCCGTCGACCCCGCTGGCGAAAATACATCGCCGAAGCTACAGGCTCTGATCGCGGCACATCAGGCGGCCTATGCCGATTTCCACCGTGTTCATCGAATGGGAAGCAGCAGGGACCAGCGCTCGCGGGCCGATAAGATCGAGCAGGGGGCGCTCCTGGGCGTCTGCTCATATCTTGTGATCAGCCGAGATGACCGTCGGACCAAGGCGAAATATCTGCTCACCGTCGAGGCTCGCGGCGAACTCGATCTGGAAGAACACGTTCAGGCTATCCTGCACTCGATGCTGTCCTGTTGATGTGGGGTGCTGGCTGCATGGTCCCACGAAAGGCGTGCGCGGACTTTGAGTTCGGAGCTTTTTGGCTCGTTCGCAGCGACGTTGTGCTGAAGCTGCGATCACAATGGATCGCCTTCAGCTTTCTTGCCCTTCCGAGACGGCACGTTCCCTTCGAGCTTTTTCGCTTCCGCATCAAGGCGGCTGCGGCGAGATGGTGCTACAAACGCCTCAAACACAAAGTGTTCCAAGATTTCTGCCAAGGTTTCCAGTTCTTTGGGCTTTGGTTTCCATCCGCGATGCACTGACGCGCTACCGGCATCCACCAACAGTGCTAAACGGTCCTTATCGAGGCCGCCGATCTTCTTGCGCTGAACCAACTCGTCCAATTTTTTGCTGAAAGACAGGTCGCCGCCGATCCCGAGGAGGATTGCAGCCACATCAAAGCATGTACGCATGCCGATTGCCGCTAGAATGGGAAGGTCAGCGTCGAGAGCCCCATAGACTTCGCTGATAGCCTGCTCCAGTTGATCTGCGTTTCCAATGTGCACACCGAAATCACCCAACCATTCCGGTTTGGGCCTTTTCGACGGCGCAGGCCAATACGAGATCTGACTTTCCGCAACGGCTTCCTAGTCGATCTTCCGCCGTGGGCAGGCGGCGACGCCGACAAACTCGTCGCCCGCGAACTCAAGCTGTGGCTCAAACGGCGCGTTCGGCGTGATGTGAAGGAGATTGCCGCAGACTACAGCAGCAGGTTCGGACTTGCTCCTCGCTCGATCCGCGTCGCCGATTTCGCAAACGGCTGGGGATCATGCGGCGCTGAGGGTAACATCCTCATCAACTGGCATCTCGTTTTCGCTCCGAAGAAGGTGCTGGAGTACGTCATCGCCCACGAAGTTGCCCATCTCCGGCATCGCTCGCACGGTCCTCCGTTCTGGGATTTCCTGCGAACGATTGCGCCTGACTTCGAGGCATCCAAGGCATGGCTGGACGCCAATGGTTGGCATCGAAAACGACGTCCAACCATGGTTTAAAGGTGCAGCCAAAGGTGCAGGCTGTCGAGCGAGCCTTCCAAAAAGCTCAATAAGACCAAATTCTTAGCTTGTCTATATGGCGGAGAGGGAGGGATTCGAACCCCCGATGGGCTTGCACCCATGCCGCATTTCGAGTGCGGTGCATTCGACCACTCTGCCACCTCTCCGCGGTCATGGTCGGCCGTTGCCGGCGCGGCGCACTAGATAACGGCTGAACGGGCAGGTTACAAGGCCAAATCCGTGAGTTATTTGGCTTGCCAGACAAGCGGCGGATTAACACTGGCGTTTGCGGGCGAGCCCACACGGATTTCCGTCATCCTCGCCTGCAGGCGATGGTAACGTGCGCGGTCCTTCGGGCACGGCCGGTCCGTGCCCGCCAACGACAGTCTCGGCAAACGAGGCGGCTGTCTGCCTTGACTCGCACTCAACCTTCGGTTAGGGACAGCGCGCAATCGGCGTGGAGGGTTCTTCCGCGCCGCTTGTTTTTTGAACCCGCAGACTGACAAAAAGACGGCCGAACCGCCAGAGGCGGTTCATCAAGGCCGACCGAACAGCGAAAGGCAAAAAATGTTCGCAGTCATTAAAACGGGTGGCAAGCAGTATCGCGTTGCCGCCAACGATCTCCTGAAGATCGAAAAAGTCGAAGCCGCGGTCGGCGATATGGTCGAGATCGGCCATGTTCTCGCGCATGGCGAGGGCGAAAATGTCACGTTCGGCGCGCCGTTCGTCGATGGCGCGGTGGTTACCGCCGAAGTCGTAGAGCAGGGCAAGAACCGCACCGTCATCGCCTTCAAGAAGCGCCGCCGGCAGAATTCGCGCCGCAAGATCGGCCATCGCCAGCTTCTGACCACCGTGCGGATCTCCGAGATCCTGCTGGGTGGCGCCAAGCCGACCAAGACGGCAGCGGTCAAGGCGCCGAAGAAGGAAGCCAAGGCAGAGGCAGCCACGGAAGCGAAGGCGGAAGCCGCGTCGAAGAAGGAGCCCAAGGCCAAGGCAGCCGAGACAAAGGCAGCCGAGACCGCGGCGGCACCGCTGTTCAAGGCGCCGAAGGGCGAGCCGGACGATCTGACCGTGATCAAGGGCATCGGCCCGGTCGCAGCCAAGGATCTCGCCGAGCAGGGCATCATCACCTTCGCCCAGCTCGCCAAGCTGACCGACAAGGATGTCGCCAAGATCGACGAGCACATGCCCTTCAGCGCCGACCAGATCAAGGACTGGCGCGAGCAGGCCAAGGAATTGGCGGCGAAGTGATTTTTCTGGCGATTAGCTCGCCGGATCGGACTTGAAACGGAACGCGAACGCGTTCATAACGCCTTTTAGGCGCCTTGCGGCGCAACGGAGTTAGTTAGATGGCACACAAGAAAGCTGGCGGCTCGTCGCGCAACGGTCGCGACTCGCATTCCAAGCGTCTGGGCGTGAAGAAGTTCGGCGGCGAAGCCGTCATCCCGGGCAACATCATCATTCGTCAACGCGGCACCACGTGGCATCCCGGCGTCAATGTCGGCATGGGTACTGACCACACGCTTTTTGCGCTCGAGACCGGCGCCGTGACGTTCAACAAAAAAGCCAACGGCCGAACCTACGTATCGGTCAACCCGATTACCAAAGCCGCGGAGTAGCCGGTTCCGCACTAGAACACCGGCGCCCATCTCGGGACCGGTGTCTGGCAAAGCCAGGAAAAGGATCAGGGGAGATGGGTTTCCATCTCCCTTTTTTCTTGTGCCTGGAGGACTTCAAATGGTTGCCGAAGCGGAAGACTCAGAAGACGAAAGTTACGCGATAGACTGCCCGGTGCTGGTCACCGAGCGACTGGTGATGCGGGCGCCGCACGAAGGCGACATCGCGCAGTTGGTCGAGCTTGCCGACAACCGTCATGTCGCCGAAATGCTGGCCCGCATGCCGCACCCTTATGGCGAGGCCGAGGCGCGCGCCTTCCTCGCCATGACCAAGTCGCGCCGGGCCGGCATCGCCTATGCCTTGACTCTGGCCGGCACCGACACGTTCGTCGGTTGCGCGGGTCTCAACACCACCGATCGCGGACTGGAACTCGGCTACTGGATCGGCGAGCCCTATTGGAAGAAGGGCTATGCGACCGAAGCAGCGCATGCGCTGGTCGACCTCGCCTTCCAGAGGACGTCGATCCAGGTGCTGCATGCCTCGACGCGGGTGATCAATCCGGCATCGCGCCGCGTCATCCACAAGTGCGGGTTCCAGTATGCTGGCCAGGGCATGCTGAACTCGATCGTCGCCGGCCAGGTGCCGGTCGAGCGCTACCGGCTCGACAGGAAGACCTGGACCAGCCTGCGGAACTGGGTGCATTTTTGATGTGTGCCGATATTCAGGTGAGACCGGCCTGCGAATAGCGGCTTCCTGCGCTTCCGGTGCTCGCGTACGAGAAGTACGCTCCGCTCCGGTTCTCGGAAGCCACTATTCTCGGCTCGGCCTGACCTGAATCTCGACACACATCGGGTACGGCGCGAGACCAATGGGGGTCGAACTTTAGTCAGCCCAGTTCGACCCACACCGGCAGATGGTCCGAGCCGACGGCCTTTCGATCGACCCACAGGCGCTTGAGGGATTTGGCGAGCGAAGCGCTGGTGAAGATGTAGTCGATGCGCTTGTGGCGGTTGGGGTCAGTGGGTTGTTTGGGGTCGACCCAGCTGACGAGATCGTCGGCGCCGGCGTTCAGGCGCAAGGCGGCATCGACGGCGAAGTCGGCGGTCAGCGGCATGCCGAATTCGTGGTCGGGCCGGCCGGCGAGTTCGACATATTCGGGCGAGCCGGCCAGCATGTTGAAATCGCCCATGCCGACAAAGGCTTCGGGATGCGGCAATTCCGGCAGGCCGATCTCTGCGACGCCGGACAGAGCGCCGCCTTCGAGTGCATAGTTCAGCAGGCGCCGGCGCAGGAACTGGATCTGCCTGGCGCGTTCGACCGGGCTGCGGTGATCGAGATGGATGGAATAGAAGCGGATGAAACCCAGCGGCGTCTCGATCAGCGCTTCCAGCGCCCCACGCTGGAAGTTCATCATCTCGAAGCTGCGGCTGCGCGGCAAAAGCAGGTTGCGCGACAGATGAATTGGCGTCTTCGACAGCATCATATTGCCGAGCTGGAAGGTCTTGGTGATAGCGCGACCGTTCTCGACGCGCGACCCGATATTGGCCTCGAAATTGCTGCCATAGACGGCGAAATAATCGGGCAGCGCCTCGCCGATCTCGGCGACCATGTCGCGGCCGCCGTTCCTGGGGTTGTTGCGGGTCACCTCCTGCAGAGCGATCACATCGGCGCCGCGCACGGCGTCAGCGATGCGGCCGAGTTCGTACTGCCCGTCGAGACCGATGCCGTACTGGATGTTGTACGTTACAAGCTTCATTCCAACGTCTCTCCGGCCGATCCCGCCCGGCCATTGTCATAAAACGGCCTCGCCCTTCGCCCCGCCTTGGTTTAGAGCAAGGCCCAAGGTTTAGAGCAATGCCGCAAAGCCACTAGTAGAAACTGCGAAATCCCATGAAATTTCTCGATCAAGCCAAAGTCTACATACGCTCCGGTGACGGCGGCGCCGGTTCGGTGTCGTTCCGGCGCGAAAAATTCATCGAGTTCGGCGGGCCGGACGGCGGCGATGGCGGCCGTGGCGGCGATGTCTGGGTGGAGGCGGTCGACGGGCTGAACACGCTGATCGACTATCGCTACCAGCAGCATTTCAAGGCCAAGACCGGCGTCCATGGCATGGGCCGCAACATGACCGGTGCCAAGGGTGCCGACGTCACGCTGAAAGTGCCGGCCGGAACGCAGGTGTTCGAGGAAGATAACGAGACGCTGATCTGCGATCTGACCGTGGTCGGCCAGCGCTTTCTGCTTGCCAAGGGCGGCAATGGCGGTTTCGGCAACCAGCATTTCAAGACCTCGACCAACCAGGCGCCGCGCCGCGCCAATCCCGGCCTGCCGGGCGAAGAGCTCAACATTTGGCTGCGGCTGAAGCTGATCGCCGATGCCGGGCTGGTCGGGCTGCCGAATGCCGGCAAGTCGACATTCCTCGCCGCCGTCACCGCGGCCAAGCCGAAGATCGCCGACTATCCGTTCACGACGCTGCATCCCGGTCTTGGCGTTGCCCGCATCGATGCGCGCGAGTTCGTCATCGCCGACATTCCAGGCCTCATCGAAGGGGCGCATGAGGGCGTCGGCATCGGCGACCGCTTCCTCGGCCATGTCGAGCGCACGCGCGTGCTGCTGCATCTGGTCTCGGCCCAGGAGGAAGATCCCGGCAAGGCCTACAAGACCGTGCGCGCCGAACTCGAGGCCTATGGCCATGGCCTGGCAGACAAGATCGAGATCGTCGCGCTTTCCCAGGTCGACACGCTCGACGCCGAGGCACGCAAGAAGAAGCTGGCCTCGCTGAAGCGCGCCGCCGGCCGCGCGCCGATGCTGTTGTCGGCGGTTACCGGCGAAGGGGTCGAGGCGGTGCTGCGGGCGCTGATGTCGGTGGTGGCCGAGGCGCGTGAGCGGATCGCCGCGCCAATCGAGACGCGCTGGGAAAAATAGGTCATGCAGTCGCTGAAAAAATATCGGCGCATCACCGTCAAGATCGGCTCGGCGCTGCTCGTCGACCGTACGATGGGCCTGAAGCGCGACTGGCTGGCCTCGCTCGCCGACGATATTGCCTTGCTGGCCCAAGGCGGCGCAGAAATCCTCGTCGTTTCCTCCGGCGCCATCGCACTTGGCCGCACCATCCTTGGCCTCGGCAAACGTGCCCTGAAGCTCGAGGAAAGCCAGGCCGCGGCAGCGGTGGGGCAGATCGCTCTGGCCGGCGCCTGGTCGGATGCGCTTGGCAAGGGCAATCTGAAATCGGGCCAGATCCTGCTGACGCTCGGCGACACCGAGGAACGCCGCCGCTATCTCAACGCGCGGGCGACGATCTCGACGCTGCTCAAGATGAAGGCGGTGCCGGTCATCAACGAGAACGACACGGTGGCCACCTCCGAAATCCGCTATGGCGACAATGACCGGCTGGCGGCTCGCGTCGCCACCATGATGGGCGCCGATCTTTTGGTGCTGCTTTCCGACATTGACGGGCTTTACACGGCGCCGCCGGCGCGCGATCCCCATGCAAAGTTCATTCCGGTGGTCGATCGGATCACATCGGACATCGAAGCGATGGCGGGGGCTGCTGCTTCAGAGCTGTCGCGCGGCGGCATGCGGACGAAGCTCGATGCCGGCAAGATCGCCACCGCCGCCGGCACGGCAATGATCATCACGTCTGGCACGCGGCTGTCGCCGCTGATGGCGATCGAACGCGGCGAGCGCGCCACCTTCTTCCGGCCGAGCAGCAACCCGGTCAAGGGCTACAAGACCTGGATCGCCGGCCAGCTCGAACCGGCCGGCCGGCTGACGGTCGATGCCGGCGCCATTGGCGCGCTTCTGTCGGGCAAGTCGCTGCTGCCGGCCGGCGTCAAGCTGGTCAGCGGCAATTTCTCGCGCGGCGACACGGTGGCGATCCTGTCTCCCGAAGGCCGCGAGATCGCGCGCGGGCTGGTTGCCTATGATGCCGGCGATGCCGTAAGGATCGCTGGGCTGAAGACGGCCGAGATCGAAACCGTGCTCGGCTACGAAGCGCGGTCCGCGATGATCCATCGAGACGACCTTGTGGTGAGCCATTCAAGCGACCAAGTAGGAGCCAGTAACCAAGTGCTGGCCGGTGGCGATGTAAGCGGAGGATGAGCATGCTGAAGCTGCATGAAAAATCCGGGGATGACACCGTCGCGCTGATGGCCGATATCGGCCGCCGCGCCCGCGCTGCCGCCCGACCGCTGGCGATTGCCACGACCGCCGCCAAGAACGCCGCACTCCTCGCCATGGCCGATGCGATCGTCGCTCGTCAGCAGGAGATTCTCGACGCCAACGCCATCGACGTCTCGAATGGTCGGGAATCCGGGCTTTCTGGCTCCTTCATGGACCGGCTGAAGCTCAATCCGGCGCGCATTCTAGCCATGGCAGAAGGCATGAGGGAGATCGCTGCTCTGCGCGATCCGGTCGGCGACGTGGTCGCGCAATGGGACCGGCCGAACGGCCTGCATATCGAGCGCGTGCGCACGCCGCTCGGCGTCATCGGCGTCATCTACGAGAGCCGGCCGAACGTCACGGCGGATGCCGGTGCACTGTGTCTCAAGGCCGGCAATCCGGTGATTCTGCGCGGCGGCTCGGATTCGCTGAATTCTTCGGCCGCCATCCATGCCTGCCTGGTCGAAGGGCTGAGGAAAGCCGGCTTGCCGGAAGACGCCATCCAACTGGTGCCGACCACTGACCGCGCTGCTGTCGGCGAGATGCTGAAGGGCTTGAGCGGTACACTCGACGTCATCATCCCGCGCGGCGGCAAAAGCCTTGTCGGGCGGGTGCAGAACGAGGCCCGGGTGCCGGTCTTCGCGCATCTCGAAGGCATCTGCCATCTCTACATCGACCGCTCGGCCAAGCTCGACATGGCGGTGCGGATTGCCGTCAATGCGAAGATGCGGCGCACCGGCGTTTGCGGCGCCGCCGAAACGCTGCTGATCGACCGCGCAGTTGCCTCCACGCATCTGGTACCGATCCTCGACGCACTTCGCGCCGCCGGCTGCGAAATCCATGCCGATGCCGAAGTGCTGAAGATATTCTCCGATGCCAAGCCTGCCACTGACCTCGACTGGGTGACCGAATATCTCGACGCCATCATCGCGGTGAAGCTGGTCGACGGGATCGATGGTGCGGTCGAACACATCGAGACGTTCTCCTCACATCACACCGAGGCGATCGTCGCCGAGGATGCGCAGGCGGTAGAGCGGTTCTTCAACGAGATCGATTCGGCGATCCTGCTGCACAACGCCTCGACGCAGTTCGCCGACGGCGGCGAGTTCGGCATGGGCGCCGAGATCGGTATCGCCACCGGCAAGATGCACGCGCGCGGACCGGTCGGCGTCGAGCAGCTGACCTCGTTCAAATACCGCGTGCGCGGATCCGGACAGGTGAGGCCTTGACGTCTTTCATCGATAGAGCTTGAGGCGGTTGCGCGCGTCTACCCCCCTCTGTCCTGCCGGACATCTCCCCCTCAAGGGGGGAGATCGGCTGACATTTCTCGCTTCGCTAGTCGCCGTCGATGCAGAATTCGCACTGCCAATGAAGCTACCAATCTCCCCCCTTGAGGGGGAGATGTCCGGCAGGACAGAGGGGGGCGCCTAGCGCAATGCTATCTCCTTCCCCACCCGCAATCCCCTCCCACTATCTCAAAATGCCGCATGCCGAAAAAGGGCTGGCCGTCGGCCTGTTCGGCGGCTCGTTCAATCCGCCGCATGCGGGCCACGCGCTGGTTGCCGAGATTGCGCTCCGGCGCCTGGCGCTCGACCAGCTCTGGTGGATGGTGACGCCCGGCAACCCGCTGAAGAGCACGGGCGAGCTGGCGCCGCTCAGCGAACGGCTGCAACTGTCCGAGCAGATCGCCAAGAACCCCAAGATCAAGGTCACCGCTTTCGAGGCGGCGCATCATGTGCGCTACACCGCCGACGCGCTGGCGCTGGTCAAGGCGCGCAATCCGGGCGTCGACTTCGTCTGGATCATGGGTGCGGATAGTTTGCGCGATTTCCATCGCTGGCAGCGCTGGCGCGAGATCGTCATGACCTTCCCGATCGCCGTCGTCGACCGCCCGGGCGCGACGCTGTCATTCCTGTCGTCTGTCGTCGCCAAGACCTTCGACTACGCCCGCGTCGACGAAGGGGATGCGCCGAGGCTTGCCCGCATGAAGGCGCCGGCCTGGACCTTCATTCACGGCCCGCGTTCGTCGCTATCGTCGAGCGCGATCCGCAAGCTGGCGAAGGGATGAGTCGCACACCCTGTCATGTCGCTCTTATCGCTCCCTTTGCCCGTTTCATGGGCAATCCTGAGCAGGCAGCCGATCATTGCCGGCGGGCCTCCGGCGCCGGCGCTTCCGGTGGCGGCCGCGGAATCGATATGCCTTCCGAATCGAATTGCTGCTTGGCACGCTTGGTGAGGTCGGTTTGGGTGGCGAAGAAGTCCGCCGAAGATGTCCAGTAGCGCAAGGCAATCGACACGGTGCTGTCGCCCAATGTCGCGACGAAAGCGATCGGCGCCGGGTCACGCTTCACCCGCCGGTCGGAGCCGGCAATGGCGAGCAAGGTCTTCTGGGCGCGGTCGATGTCGTTCCAGGAGCCGATGGAGAGTGTGATGTCGCTGCGACGCACACCATTGCGGGTGAAGTTGCGCACTGGCTGATTCCACAGCGTCGAATTGGGCGCCAGGATATAGACGCCTTCGGCGGTCCTGAGCTTGGTCGCGAACAGGCCGATCTCCTCGATCGTGCCGGCAATCGAACCGACCTCGACGGATTCGCCGATGCGGAACGGCCGCAGTGCCAGAAGCATGATGCCGGCGGCGATGTTCTGCAGCGTGCCTTGCAACGCCAGGCCGATGGCCAGGCCGATGGCGCCGATAGCGGCGATGATCGACGCCGTCTGCACGCCGAATTGGCCAAGCACCATGATGGTGACGAGGATCAGGATGGCATAGCGGACGATCTTGGAGAAGAAATGCCGCAGCGTTTGGTCGAATCCATGGATATGGCCGAGGCCGGCGAAGATCGAACGTTCGGCAAGCCCAGCGATGATGTAGCCGACAACCAAAAGGATGACGGCGCCGATGGCCGAGAATGAGTATGAAACGATCAGCGTGCTCAGTTGCGCGAGGCCGGTCTGGACGGCGGCAAGTGTGTTTTGCGGGTCGATCGGCATGTTGAGAATCCGGTTGGTCGGTCAGCCGATAACCCGTGCGGGAAGCGAGGGTTCCGATCTTTTCCGGCGTGCGGCGGAACCACAGGACCGAGAATACGTTCGTGCCAGGCAGGTCGCGTCTTGAAACTGTAAGGGAACTCTGCCTATCTAAGTGGCGTCACCTGCTTTTAAGGGTGATTTGGTTGTTCTTGCTGCGAAAGGAAATACACTGAGAACAGCACTGCGGAAGAAGGCCGATATCATGCCTTCGCCGGCCAGGATCAGCGTAGACGACGCCGTGTCCCGTGCCATCAAGACAGTCCTTGCCAGTCTGGAAGACTCCAAGGCCGAAAACATTGTCTCCATCGACATCCAGGGAAAATCGAGTCTGGGCGACTACATGGTCGTCGCTTCGGGCCGATCGCACCGTCATGTCTCGGCTGTCGCCGATCATCTTCTCAAAGCGCTCAAGGATGCCGGGCTCGGCATGGCGCGCGTCGAGGGTTTGGCAGGTGCCGACTGGGTCCTGATCGATTCGGGCGACATCATCGTTCATGTCTTCCGCCCCGAGGTCCGCGAATTCTACAATCTTGAAAAGATGTGGCAGGCGCCGGATCTCGAGGAAGAGACCCTCCACTAAGCCGTCTTTGTTTTGATGCATGTCATCGCATGCATCAGCGGCTTATAGGGGCAAGGATGAAGATATCAGTTCATGCCGTGGGCCGGATGAAAGCCGGCCCCGAGAAGTTGCTCGCCGATCGCTATTTCGAGCGCTTCGCCAAGAGCGGCCCGGCGGTGGGACTTGAATTCGCCGGCATTGCCGAGATCGCCGAAGGTCGCGGTCAGACCGCCAACGAGCGGCGGCGCGAGGAAGGCCAAAAGCTGCAGACGCAGTTGCAGCCCGGCACCGCACTGATCTTGCTCGACGAACGCGGCAAGAGCTTTTCCTCGGAAGATTTCGCCGGCCGCCTCGGCCTGCTGCGTGACGGTGGCCGCAAGGCGCTGATCATCGCCATCGGCGGCGCCGACGGCCACGACCAGTCGCTGCGCGATCAGGCCGAATTGGTGATGTCGTTCGGATTGCTGACCTGGCCGCATCAATTGGTGCGGGTGATGCTGGGAGAGCAGCTATATCGGGTGGCAACCATCCTTTCGGGACATCCGTATCATCGCTCGTAAACCGGTGGGTTGGCGCGACTCACCCGGATTTCCGCCCCAATGCCGTGCAAGACTGGCTTTTGGTATTTTGCATTTCGCATTCCGAGATCTGACCACTTTGGGCGGCATGCATTCGGAAACGGACCCTTTCAAACATGGTTGATGGTTCGTTAACGAAGCCGCAGATAGAGTCGACACCGAATGTCTGAAGGCTGGAAATCGAGAACGGGCTCATGGCGCGCGCGTTGCGGCATCGCGGCGGCGGCGCTTGTCTTGTCGCTGCATGCGGGACGGGCCGAGAACACGCTCGACATGGCTCCCGATCCTGACCAGAGCCGCGCCGAATACGAACGGGTATCGAAGGAGATCACGCTGTCGTCGGAACGATTGGCCAAGCTCTCCGCCGACATCGCGACCATCAAGAAGGATCACGCTTCGATCACTGCAGCCCTGATCCAGTCGGCGATGACCGAGCAGAAGCTCGGCCAGGACATAGAGGACATAGGCGCAAGGCTGGAAGGGCTGAAGGGTCAGGAGCAGAAGATCCGCGTCTCGCTTGCGTCTCGGCGCGACGTGTTGGCCGAAGTGCTGGGCGCGCTGCAGCGCATGGGGCTGAACCCACCGCCGGCGATCCTGGTCAAACCGGAGGACGCGCTGTCGTCGGTGCGCAGCGCCATCCTGCTTGGCGCCGTGGTGCCGGAACTGCGTCAGCGGACCGATGGCCTGTTGGCCGATCTCAAGGAGCAGACCAAGGTCACCGCTTCGATCGAGGCGGAGCGAGCGCGGCTGACGGCGGCGGTCGGCGACCAGGTGGCGGAAAAGAAGCGACTTGGCATGCTGCTGGAAGCCAAGCAGAAGCTCGAAGCCGACACGCAAACGCAAATGGCGGCTGAAAAGCAGCGATCCGAGGCGCTGGCGGCCAAGGCCGGCAGCTTGAAGGAATTGATCGCGTCGCTCGAAGCGCAGCAGGCCGACAAGACCCGCAAGGCTGCCGATGCGGCAAAGGCCGCCGAGCAGAAGACGGCGGACGCCGACAAGACGTCAACGCCGGCGGAACCGGCGTCGCTGCCGGTGCCGGAAGGCAACCGGCTTGCCGCCGCGGCGCCTTTTTCAGCGTTGCAGGGACAGATCGCGCTGCCGGTGACCGGCCGCATCCAAAGGCGATTCGGCACCGATGACGGTAACGGCGCGATGATGCTTGGCGACATGGTTGCGACACAATCGGGAGCCATCGTTACCGCGCCGGCGGATGGAAATGTGCTTTATGCGGGGCCGTTTCGCTCTTATGGTCAACTCTTGATCCTTAACGCAGGCGACGGCTATCATGTCGTTTTGGCGGGGATGAGCAGAATCAGCGTCGCGACCGGTCAATCAGTGCTCGCAGGAGAGCCGATCGGCGCGATGGGAGAAGCCAGGGTGGCGAGCACCTCGGTTTCGAAGAATGGAAATGCCACGCCGGAGCTCTATGTTGAGTTTCGCAAGGATGGAAAACCCGTCGATCCGGCCCCATGGTGGGCGGACCGTTTATCTGGAAGGACGTGAATAATGCGGAAACTGTCGCTTCTGTTTGCCGGTGCGCTGATGGGCGCGTCCGCGATGAGCCTTGTTTATGGTACGCCCGGCTCGGCGGCGAACGCTGCAGGGTCGGAGACCTACAAGCAATTGGCGATCTTCGGCGACATCTTCGAGCGGGTGCGGGCACAGTATGTGACGCCGCCCGACGATAAGTCGCTGGTCGAGAACGCCATCAACGGCATGCTCGCCTCGCTTGACCCGCACTCCTCCTACATGAACGCCGAGCAGGCGCAGGATATGCGCGTCCAGACCAAGGGCGAGTTCGGCGGCCTCGGCATCGAGGTCACCATGGAGAACGATCTGGTCAAGGTGATCACGCCGATCGACGACACACCGGCCGCCAAGGCAGGCGTGCTGGCCGGCGACTACATTGCCAAGATCGACGGCGAAGAGGTTCGCGGTCTGACCCTCAACGACGCAGTCGACAAGATGCGCGGCCTGGTCAACACGCCGATCAAGCTCACCATCCTGCGCCAGGGCGCCGACAAGCCGATCGAACTGACGGTCGTGCGCGACATCATCAAGGTCAAGGCGGTCAAGTTCCGGGTCGAAAACGACATCGGCTACATGAAGATCACCTCCTTCACCGAAAAGACGTATGACGACCTCGAGAACGCCATCGACACGATCAAGAAGCAGGTGCCGGACAACAAGCTCAAGGGTTACGTTCTCGATCTCCGCCTCAATCCGGGTGGTCTGCTCGACCAGGCGGTGAGCGTGTCCGATGCTTTCCTCAACCGTGGCGAGATCGTCTCGACGCGCGGTCGTGATCCCAAGGACGTCACTCGCTTCGACGCCAAGCCCAAGCAGGTCGACGACATCAACGGCAAGCCGATGATCGTCCTGGTCAATGGCGGTTCGGCAAGCGCGTCGGAAATCGTCGCTGGTGCGTTGCAGGACCTGCGCCGTGTCACGGTGGTCGGCACGCAGTCCTTCGGCAAGGGTTCGGTGCAGACGATCATTCCGCTCGGCGAGAATGGCGCACTCA
This sequence comes from Mesorhizobium sp. M0830, assembly GCF_040319965.1. Classification (NCBI taxonomy): domain Bacteria; kingdom Pseudomonadati; phylum Pseudomonadota; class Alphaproteobacteria; order Hyphomicrobiales; family Phyllobacteriaceae; genus Mesorhizobium; species Mesorhizobium sp. M0830. The sequence continues at coordinate 13,991 of NZ_JAMYOR010000093.1, forward strand.
GGCTGACGACGGCGCTCTATTACACGCCGTCCGGCAAATCGATCCAAGGCAAGGGCATTACGCCCGACATCAAGGTCGATCAGCCGCTGCCGCCGGAACTGCAGGGCAGGGACCTGACGCGCGGCGAATCCGATCTCAAGGGCCATATCAAGGGCGCCGACGAGAGCAAGACCGGTTCGGGCTCGGCGGCCTATGTGCCGCCGGATCCGAAGGACGATCTGCAGCTCATCTATGCCGAGCAGCTGCTGCGCGGCCAGAAGACCGATCCGTCCTTCCCGCCCAATCCGCAGAAGGCCGTTCTCAACCAGTAAGCGGTGCTGCCGACAACAGGTCTGGCTGCCCGATGGAAGCAATGCGATGCTGCCGGGACCGAAAGGTTCCGGCAGTTTGATTCGGGGGCAAGGCAAAGCCCCAACACGGCGACAGGGGTGCGCCAGGATTATGAATTCGCGCATGTCTTTTCGAAACGCTTTCGTCTTCGAAGCCATGCTCCCGGGGATTAGGCTTGGCTGACATAGGCAAGGACATCGAACGCCCGCTTGGACAGGCTGCCCGGTCGCCGCGCGCCGCCGGCAAGGTCAGCGGCGGCACGATCTTGGCGGCCTTGGCCGCGCTGGCTGTGGTCGGCCTCTCCGGCGCGATCGCGCTCAGGGAAAAGCCGTTTCGAAGGCCGCAAGAGGTTGCCGTTTCGACGCCGAAAGTAGCAGCGGTGGCCGAACCCGCTGCCGTGCCGGCCGCACTGGCCCCGGTGGCGACGCCAAAGCCGGACACGCCGGCAAAGACAGGCGGGCCGCAGATCATCCATGTTCAGACGGAAGAGGGCGAAGGCCCGCCCAAGGCGGCGATCGTCATTCACGACCCGTCGACCATCGGCCAGAACCTGAAGATCGCACATATTCCCGACAAGGCGCTGATCGAAGCCAGCGAAACCGGGCCTTTGCCTGCGCGCGCCACCGATGGCCGGCGACCGTTCGATGTCTATGCGCGGCCCTGGTCGGGCGGGCGCGGCGCGCGGGTGGCGATCGTCATCGGCGGGCTCGCGGTTTCGCAGACAGGCACCCAGGCGGCCATCGCCAAGCTGCCGGCGGAAGTCACGCTGGCCTTCGCGCCGCAAGGCAACAGCATCGGCCGCTGGATGCAGGCGGCCCGGCAAAGCGGCCACGAGATCGTCATGCAGGTGCCGCTCGAACCGTTCGACTATCCCAACATCAATCCCGGCCGCAACACGCTGACGGTGGCGGCAAGCGCAGACGAGAATTTGAAGAACCTGCACTGGGCGCTGTCGCGGACGACCAACTACACCGGCGTCATGAACTATATGGGCGCGCGCTTCTCCGCCGATGCGGCGGCGATGGAACCGTTCATGACCGAACTCGGCAAACGCGGCCTCGCCTATATCGATGACGGTTCGTCGGTGCGCAGCCTGGCACCCGACCTGGCGTTGAAGGACGGCGTACCCTTCGTCTCCGGCGACATGGCGATCGATGCGGTGCAGGATCGCGGCGAAATCCTGAAGAAACTGGACAGTCTCGAAGCGACCGCGCGGGCCAAAGGTACTGCCGTCGGCATCGGCTCGGCCTTCGACCTGACGGTCGACACGGTGTCGTCCTGGGTCACCGAGGCCAAGAAGCGCGGCATCGAGATCGTGCCGATTTCAGCGGTGGCGATTGACCCGCAAAAAGGCTAGCGACGTCCTGCGTGGACGACGACCGAAAGACTGATTGATGGCAAAGACAGAAAGAATCGACCGCGAAACGCTGCCGTATCGTCCCTGCGTCGGGCTGATGATCCTCAATGCCGAAGGCCTGGTCTGGGTCGGGCACCGCATTGCGGAACCGGACAGCGAATTTGCCGGCACGACGCAGCTTTGGCAGATGCCGCAAGGCGGCATCGACAAGGGCGAGGAGCCGTTGCAGGCGGCCGAGCGCGAGCTCTATGAAGAGACCGGCATGCGCAGCGTTTCGTTGCTGGCCGAGGCGCCGGACTGGATCAACTATGATTTGCCGAACCATCTCGTCGGCATTGCCTTCAAGGGCCGATATCGCGGGCAGACGCAGAAATGGTTCGCCTTCCGCTTCCATGGCGATACCAGCGAGATCCAGATAAACCCACCACCGGGCGGCCATACCGCCGAATTCGACAAATGGGCATGGCGGCCGATGCGGGACCTGCCCGACCTGATCGTGCCGTTCAAGCGCCATGTCTATGAGGGCGTGGTGGCGGCGTTCCGGCATCTGGTGCAAGAGTAGGGAGTAGGGAGCTGGGTTGAATGCCATGAACGACGCCCCCCAAAGGTCGCTGCCCCAAGAGGTCACCGCCATAAGCGAAGCGGCGGCTGGGGCTGTCCTCACCATCGATCTCGTCGCGATCCGTGAAAACTACCGGCGGCTGAAAGCGCGTTTGGGCGATGTTGGCTGTGCCGGTGTGCTCAAGGCTGACGGCTATGGCCTAGGCGCGAGCCAGGTCGCGGCGGCGCTGCTGCGCGAAGGCTGCGACAACTTCTTCGTCGCGCTTCTGGGGGAAGGCGTCACCTTGCGCCGCTCAATTGGGCCGGGCCCTGCCATCTTCGTGCTGAACGGCATTCCGCCCGGAGCCGAGGCTGATGCAGTGGCGGCAGAGCTTAGCGCCGTCGTCAACAGCGTGGGGCAATTGGCGGCCTGGCGTGCGGCGGCTCGCCGCGCCGGCCGAAAACTCCCGGCCGCGATCCAGGTTGACAGCGGCATGTCGCGGCTCGGCATGGCGCCCGTGGATGTGGAGCACGTTGCCGCCGATCCGCATGCCTTCGACGGCATCGACATCCGTTTCGTGATGAGCCATCTGGCCTGCGCCGACGAGCCGGAGCAGCCGGCCAATGAGCGACAGCGGCTGGCATTCGAGCGGCTGCGCGCACTGTTGCCGAAGGCGCCGGCCTCGCTCGCCAATTCGTCCGGCATCTTCTTGGGACAACGCTTCCACTACGATCTCGCGCGCCCTGGCGCCGCGCTCTACGGCATCAATCCGACACCGGGCAGGCCGAACCCAATGCTGCCCGTGGTGCGGCTGGAGGCCAAGGTCGTCCAGACACGCCTGCTGGAGGCCGGCGTCGGTATCGGCTACGGCCACATGTTCCAAACGACGGCTCCGCTTGCTGCCGCGACGATCTCGCTGGGCTATGCCGATGGCTGGCACCGGCGCGCTGCGTCCGCGGCCTGGTTCGATGGCGCGCGCCTGCCCTTCCTCGGGCGGGTATCGATGGATTCGATCGTTCTCGACATCTCCGCTCTGCCGTCCGGCAGGCTACGCGAGGGTGATCTCGTCGAACTGCTCGGTCCCTCGCAAAGCGTCGACGACGCTGCCGGCCATGCCGGCACCATCGGCTACGAGATACTGACCAGCCTCGGCCCGCGCTTTCATCGGCGATACCTCAATAGCTAACGCTTGGCGTGTAGCCTCTTGGCGGGCGTCACAGAATCCGGCAGACAGAAGATGGCACCGGTTTGGGCGTCGCCGTGGAGTGTTGTACGATGAAGATCATGGTGCTGGGCGGTGGCGTCATAGGGGTGACCACGGCGTTTTTTCTCGCCGAAGCCGGCCACGAGGTGACGGTTCTCGACCGCCAGAAAGGCCCGGCGCTGGAAACCAGCTTCGCCAATGCCGGTGAGATATCGCCCGGCTACGCCTCGCCCTGGGCCGGACCCGGCGTTCCGCTGAAAGCGATCAAATGGCTGCTGATGAAGCATGGCCCGCTGGTGGTGCGGCCGGTCTTCGATCCGCATATGTGGACCTGGCTGATCAAGATGCTGCGCAACTGCACCGCCGAACGATACGCGATCAACAAGGCGCGCATGGTGCCGCTGGCCGAATACAGCCGCGACACGCTGAAGGCGCTGCGCGAAGCGACCGGCCTCGCCTATGACGAGAGGACCCAAGGCACGCTGCAGCTGTTTCGCACGCAAAAACAGCTCGACGGCACCGGCGGCGATGTCGAGGTGCTGAAGAAATATGGCGTGCCTTACGAGATCCTGGACCAGGACGGCTGCATCGCGGCCGAACCTGGTCTGGCCGGGGTGCGCGAAAAGTTCGTCGGCGGCCTCAGGCTACCGCACGACGAGACCGGCGACTGCAAGATGTTCACCGACAGGCTGGCCGAGCTTTGCGTGGCGCGTGGCGTCAAGTTCGAATACGACGTGACGATCTGGCGTGTCATCCGCAGCCGAAACCGCATCGCCAATCTCAGCACCAGCAAGGGCTGGAAATCCGCCGACGCCTATGTGATGGCGATGGGCAGCTATTCGGCGGGTTTCATGCGCCGGGTGAAGCGGCCGATCCCGGTCTATCCGGTCAAGGGCTATTCGATCACAGTGCCGATCAAGGATGCCGCCGCGGCACCGGTGTCGACGGTGATGGACGAAACCTACAAGGTCGCGATCACCAGGCTTGGTGACCGCATCCGGGTCGGCGGTACGGCCGAGATTTCCGGCTTCGACCTCAGGCTGCACGAATCGCGCCGCCGCACGCTGGAGCACTCGGTCGGCGATCTCTTTCCGGGCGCCGGCGCGATGCGGGACGCGACCTTCTGGTGCGGGCTGCGGCCGATGACGCCGGACGGTCCGCCGTTGATCGGCCGCACCGAGTTGTCCAATCTCTATCTCAACACCGGCCACGGCACGCTCGGCTGGACCATGGCCTGCGGCTCGGGCAAGGTGCTGGCCGACATCATCTCGAGTCGGGTGCCGGACATCGATGTCCGCGACCTCGCGCAGGAGCGTTATCTGCGATAGAAGATCAACGACTGCCGGACCCAGTTTTCGTCGAATGGGCGCCATTGGCAGACAAGGTTGGGCGTGTGGTGCTTCGTTCATGCTCGACCGGCCCTAGCCCGGATATCTCACACAGTTGAAGTGCATCGGGGCTCCGAATCAAGGAAAATGCTTCTGCGACAAAGACTTACCTTGAGCA
>NZ_JAMYOR010000094.1:0-18126 GCF_040319965.1 Mesorhizobium sp. M0830
TCCAGCGTACTTGTCGGGCCTATCGGTGTCCGTTCAACGGCGCAGACTACGCACCTCCGCGGCGAATGTGCAGTCGATACACGCATTGCGGGCAACTACCTAGGGATAGTCGTCACGGCGCGTCCACACCACGGGGGGAGTCGGTGGCCCGCCACCCCGTGATAGCCGCCACAGAGGATGCACTCGATGACCGCCGGTCCGAAAACTACACGTTGGCAGGCCGCGAGCAGCTGCATGTAGCCTGTAGAGGCTGACCGACTAGGTACCGTCAGGCGCGGGTTTGTCGCTAGCTCGCAACCTGCTTCATCTTAAGTAGTTGCTGCGCGGCGGCCGCGTTGTCGCCGCCAGCCGCCACATGCACGGTGGGAACGGCGAGCTTTATGCCGTTCTCGTCGAATGCCTTCTTGATCATCATGAACGCTCGCCGCTTGATGCCGAACTGAGTTCCCGGCTTGGTCATCAGCTTCATCCTGAGGTCGATCCCGGAGTCGCCAAAGCTGTCGATAGCGGGAAAAACGCCGTCGCTTTCGAGTGTCAGCAGATGTGGTAAGGTTGATTGTCGGCGAGTAGCAGAGGTCCAGCAACAATGAGACGAACCAGAGTTTACGGCGCATCCGGCTTGGTTCTAGCGGTTTGCACTGTATTTGCTTGGCAGAACGCCACTGCCGCTCAAAATTGCGACGCAGCCGCGACGCCTGGCGTCAATTGGCAGGACTGTGACAAAAAGCTTCTCATCCTAAAAGGACAGGACCTGAGCGGGGCGAACCTGTTCGGTGTTGATTTCACTTCGACCGACCTCAGGAACAGCAATCTCCGTGCGGCAAATTTTGAGAAGGCAACGCTTGTGCGTGCTTCCCTGGCCGACTCGACCGCCAAAGGCGCCCGGTTCGACAAAATCGAGGCTTACAGGACCGACTTCAGCCGAATGGACGCGCAGGGCGCTGTGTTTGCGAGCGCGGAAGTGCAGCGCTCGAATTTCCAGGACGCCAATCTGACCAATGTTGATTTCACAAAGGCGGAATTGGGGCGAGCGCAGTTCCATGAAGCCGATATCAGCGGCAGCCGCTTTTCGTTTGCCAATCTCGCGCGGGCGGACTTCCGAGGAGCGACGTTCACCGCGCCGATAGACTTTGACCGCGCTTTTTTCTTTCTGACCCGTATCGAGGGCCTCGATCTTTCCAATTCGGCGGGTCTGTCCCAGTGGCAGCTCAACATGGCTTGCGGAGACGCCCGGACCGAGTTGCCTTCTGGCTTGACGAGGCCTGAAGATTGGCCCTGTCAATTCCAGCAAGAATAGTTGTCGGCAAGCCGCCTATCACCGCAAGGACGCCGAGGAAGACGAAGACAGCGAGCCGCAACCCAGGCGCTTCATCATCGGAAGAGGTTAGGCACTAATTTAGGCACCGAATAAGGCGCTACTGAAAAGCGCTTTAAAAACAAATTGACAGGAAGGAAATTGGTGGGACAAGTGGAGCATAACAGCGAACTCTGAAAATGACTGGAAAATCAATGTCTTAATGTGTTTTCTTGGCACTGTTAGCGTTGTCAAAGAACGTACAAAGAAGATCATATCGCTCTACGAGAGCGGCCTGGGGCAGGGCCGGATTGCCAGGCTGATTGGAATAGGAGCAACTTCCGTCCATCGCGTTTTGGTCGCATCGGGCATCGAAAGACGCCCGACAGGTGGCCAGAAGAAACGACATTCATAGCGCTTCTACAGGAACGGTGCCTAGTTTGGGGTACGCATCCGGTGAAGACCGCAGACGTGCGTATCCGGCGGCCTTGAGCACCGCGGTGCTGAGGTCAAGCTTTCGATGGGGAGACGCGATGATATTCTTCGAGAAGGAGTTTGACCTCCTCGATGCCTTCATCGGCGAAGGCCAAGATTCCGCCGTCATCGTTGGCGCCGTACACCCAGATGACGCCGTCCTCGGGCTCGAGACCGAGGGTCAGTTCCTGGATGAGCGCTTCGCTGACGCCGAGGTCCCTGGCGACACGTTCGACGGTGTAGACGTGATGCACCTTATTGCGCTGCATGATCAGGCCGCCGCTGGTTGGGTCCGCAGTTGTGCGGATCTCCAATTCCACGGCAGCAAATCATCGATCCGATGAGCTGGGTGGGCTGCGATGCGCGCCAGGATATCGGCGAGCCAGGCCTGCGGGTCGATATCGTTCATCTTGGCGCTGACGATCAGGCTGTAGAGAACGGCAGCGCGCTGTCCGCCGCGATCGGAACCGCAGAACAGCCAGGACTTTCTGCCGAGAGCGATGCCGCGCAGGGCTCGCTCGGCTGCATTGTTCGATAGGCAGATCCGCCCGTCGTCGAGGAACCGGGCGAAGGATGACCAGCGGCGCAGCATGTAGTTGAAGGCCTTGGTCAGATCATGTCCGCGCGACAGCTTGTCGCGCGTCTCAATCATCCAGGTCTCGAGCTCGGTGACCAGCGGCACGCTCCGCTCCTGGCGCACGGCGTGGCGTTGGGCCGGCGACAGGCCGTTGATCGCGCGCTCGATATCGAACAGGGCATCGATGCGCTTCACGGCTTCGACCGCCAGCGGATAGACCAGGTTGGGCTTCTCGCCGTGCGCCTTCTTGCGCGCCGCCGCTTCGACATCGGCCAGCTCGAACACTTTGCGCCGGCTGTGGGCCCAGCAGCTGGCTTCCAGAATAGGCGCCGGCTGACGGGCCGCCGCATAGAGATCGCCATAACCGCCATAGGCATCGGCCTGCAGAATGCCGCTCCAGCCGGCGAGATGCGCCGCGGGATGTTCGCCTCGGCGATCGCGGGAATAATAGAACACCGCCGCCGGCGGATCGACACCGCCGAATGGTCGGTCATCACGCACATAGGTCCATAATCGGCCGGTATCGGTCTTGCCCTTGGCCAGGACCGGCACCTCGTATCGTCGCCGTGCAGACGTGACGCGGCCAGCACATGGGCTTCGAGTCGCTTGAACAGCGGCATCAGCGCCGCGGCGCCGGCGCCGACCTGGTCGGCGAGCGTCGACAGGCTGAACGGCACGCCTTCGCGGGCATAGCGTTCAGCCTGGCGGTTGAGCGGCTGATGCTGGCCGAATTTCTCGAACAGGATCATCGCCAGCAGGCCGGGACCGGCCCAGCCGCGTGGGGTGGCGTGGAACGGCGCCGGAGCCTGGCTGATCGCTTCGCAGTCGCGGCAGGTGAACTTCTCCCGCACGTGCTGGATCACTTTCCATTGCCGCGGCACCACCTCCAGGGTCTCGGTGATATCCTCACCCAGCCTGCGCAGCCGATGGCCGCCGCAGCAATGGCAAGCGGTCGGCGCCGGCTCGACCACGCGTTCGCGCGGCAGATGCTCGGGAAATGGCTGGCGCGCCGGTCGCTTGCGCATGTAAGGCGCCACCTCGGTGGTCCGGGCCGCGGCCTGTTCGGCGGCGATCTCGTCTTCCGTCGCCGTGCTCTCGAGTTCCTCGAAGGTGAGTTCCATCTGGTCGTGCAGGCGGGCTGAGCGTTCAGAACTCTGACCATGCAGCGCCCGCTGCAGCTTCCGGATCGTCAGATGCTGATGCGCGATCAGCGCCGCATCATCCGATGCCTTGGCCCTGGCGACCGCCAGTTCGGCCTCGACCAGCGCAGCGCGCGCGGCCTCGTCTTCGGCTCTGGCCAGCGCCGCGGTCAGCGCTGCTCTCAGCGCGCCAATATCGTCCGGAACAGCATCCTGGGCGGTGGCAACCATGCCCTGGAGTGAATCATAAAACGCGTCCGCTGACTCGCGGAAAATGGCGCAAACTCAAAGAAAAACTCAGCCCGCGCGCTGCGGACGGAACGTGTGAAGCGGGTTGCGCCAATCGATCCCGTCGAGCATGTAGGCGAGCTGCGCCGGTGATATGGAAACCGTGCCGTCCGCCGGCGACGGCCATAGGAACCGGCCCTTCTCGAGCCGCTTTGCATATAGCGACATGCCGAGCCCATCATGCCAGATAATCTTGATCAGATTGCCGCTGCGGCCGCGGAAGACATAAAGATCGCCGGCATGCGGATCCCGGCCCAACGTCTCCTGAACCTGCAGAGCGAGGCCCTGCATCCCGCGACGCATATCGGTCCGGCCGACCGCCAACCAGATCCGCACCTGGCTCGGGACCGGGATCATGAAACGCCCAGCGCCTTCACCATCGCCGCCGCCAGTGTCGGCGGCGTGGTCAACGGAATCCGCAGCCGCACCTTGCCGGCGATCTCCAGCTCGATCACCGCTGGTGGCGCCGCCGGCACCGAAGCGGCGACAGGCTCATCGGGAACCACGACAACTTCGGCAAAGCCCGTCTCGCGGGCTCTCATCGTGCGGCGCCACTTATAGATCAGGCTGGTCGCGACATCGTACTGGCGCGCTACCGCCGCCACTGTGGCCCCGGGCGCGAATGCCGCAGCCAGTATCCGGCACTGATCTTCTTCACTCCAACGACGACGACGCTCCGGCCCGGTCAATAATGTCACATGGCTCATGCTGTGCTGTTAACTTCGCTCGTAAGGACGACCTTAAGAGCGCAGCCTCGCTACCGTGCCATGCTCGCGCAAGGCGGCCCTCGCCGGAGGCGTACAGTTTGGGCAACCGAATTCAAAAGCGGCTCGAACCGAATGAGTCCTTTCCGCTGCCGCGCGGTGGATCGATTGCTTGTCTGCCGTCGCTAACCGGAGAAGCTGTTCCCACCTACGACAGCTTGATCGACGGTGGGGCCTATTGCTGCGCCTGGATCGGCTTGCGACAGATGACGCGACAGCAGCATCATTTGATCGGTGTGTAGATCTCGCCAGTTTTGGCCACACAACCAATCAGGCTGCCCTGCCGACCTGTTTTTCGGTATCCATTTTTTGCATCATCTTGGGTGGAGGACAACATCGAGGAGACGCTGAGCTTCTATCGGCTGCCGCTTGCCCATCATAAGCACATGAAATCGACCAACATGCTGGAGCGGCTGAACCAGGAGATCAAACGGCGCACCCTGGTCGTGCGCATCTTCCCCAACCCGCAGAGTTGCCTGCGGCTGGTTCGGGCGCTGGCGGTGGAGATCCACGAGAACTGGCTCGAGGCGACCCGCTATCTCAACATGGATCATCTGCGCGAGCACAAGAAGGAGAGCCTGAGGGCCTTGGCCGCCTGAGCACCGTCATGTGTCCGCCGCTCCGCCAAACACGGGAGCTGCGCGGCGGACACCGACGTCACAGCTACCGCCACGCCATTTTTGCAGAACTTGACGCACACAACTCTAGGGGTTCGCGGATCAGTCCGCGGTCGTCCCGTTGTCTTCGTTTGCGACGAGTGGTGGTTTTCGAGCTCGTGACGCGCGATCCCGACTTGCCATCACGTTGCCGACGATAGCAAAAGAGCGCCCTCAAACGGGCGCCGGCATTCTATCCCTTGTAACACCCACGCGTTGGCGACAGACCTTCGGGCGGTCGTGGACGCACTTCTCTACATCTCTACATCGGCTGACCGGCTGCCAGTGGCGGGCATTGCCGGACCGTTCCCGCCCGAGAAAAACTGTCGCAGGCTCTGGCCAATCTCGGCACATGGACCATCGAAATCATCAAGCGCTCCGACACGGCCAAGGGCTTTGAGGTGCCCGCCGCGACGACGGGTCGTCGAGCAAACTTTCGCCTGGCTGGGACGTTGTCGCCGGCAAGCCAAAGATTTCGAGGCGACCATCGCCAGCGCCGAGCGTGGTCTTCTCCGCCGCCATCGCGCCAACTTCGGTGCTTGATCGGCATTACAGCCAAAGGACATTGTTAGAGCGAAAAGCTGACATTTGCGTAGCAGGACGACAAAATGCCAGCATTTATCAAATTATCTCGTTAGCGCCAGCCTTGGCCTTAAATAATCCGAAGCGAAATTCCATCGCCGCGAAAACCAGCCCCCGTAGAGCGATTAGCATTTGCCTTCCAATCCGCATTTCTCATTTCTCCAAAGGTTGCACCACGAAGCCCTTTCACCATGCATCTGTTGTTCCGCCCAGCATCGCCATCAGCCATGCGGGCGGCGGCGCATCGCCGACGATTCGGCCGTAACCATGCCGGCCATCTCGGGCGTGTCGAGCGCCGGGTTATGGGCGCGGTGGAGGCGTGCCGGACCGCGGCCCTGGGCGGTCACGCCGAACACTGCGCCGACTGCGGTCTCGTGCGGCAAGCCTATAACTCCTGCCGCAACCGTCACTGCCCCAAGTGCCAGGGCCTAGCCCGCGCCCAGTGGCTGGCCGAGCGGCAGGCTGAGCTGCTGCCGGTCCCATACTTCAGCCAGCCTGGCCGACCCTGCCACTTTCTGCGCCCAACTGACTGGACTGAAGCGCATCGAATGGGTCGTCTACGCCAAGCCCCCGTTCGGCGGTCCCGAACAGGTCCTCGCCTATCTGGGCCGCTACACCCATCGCGTCGCCATCGCCAACAGCCGCCTCGTGAGCCTGGACCAGGGAAAGGTCAGCTTCCGCTGGAAGGACTATCGCCACCACGACAAGTCCAAACACAAGCTCATGACCTTAAGCGCCGACGAGTTCATCCGGCGCTTCCTGCTGCACGCTCTTCCAGACGGATTCCATCGCATCCGCCATTACGGCCTCCTCGCCAACGGCCACCGCGTCGCCAAGCTCGCCCAGTGCCGTCTTCTTCTGGCGGCGCCCACGCCGCCGACGCCGGACCCGACCGCCGACTATCGCCAGCGTTACCGCTGTCTCACAGGGCACTCCCTGGACATCTGTCCGGGCTGCGGCGGCGCCATGGCCTCGCTCGGCCCGATCCCGCGCAAGGCCCCGACCTGGCCAGACACCTCATGACACGCTGCGCACCGACACGCTCGCACCGTCCATCCCGGCGTCTGCTACAGTCGCCGAAGGGCCTTTGCGCGCCGCTAGTCAAAGTCGCAGCCTGGCTGTCGCCAGCAACGCTACACCTCAGCGTCAACGACCCAATGGCGCCGTCTCTCGCGTCGCAGATGGTCCTGCATCGCGACGACGGGCGACCGCCTAAGAGCGATCGGCGAGCCCGCTCCGGCGCCTCGGACACACTGTCGAGCCCTAAATCCCCATAGCCCGCCCGCCATCCCGCGGTTCAGTTCAATCAGGCTTCAATGTAGTCGCGACCCGTGCGTGCCCGCCCAATCGCGCCCGCGACTACACAGAACCCTCCAGAATCTCAACAGGCCTTAGGCCGTTTTTTCATTGCCTTGGATCCCCACCCGGCGGCAAGAGCCATTCTCGCGCAACGGGAGGTTCAATAGGGACCTTGATTCCTGCACGCCTTACTATGGGTGGATAGCGGTGACGAACGGTTGCACCCCCTAAGAACAGGACTGAAACCGCCTTTGGCACACACCGCTGGTTCCAGCCAATCAGGCGTGCGAATGAAACAGATCAAGCCCTGAACCGCGCTTGGGCTTTGAACTACCCGTAACGGCCCTCAAGCGCGCTTGCGATTCGCTCGCACAGCAGCTCGCCCGTGCTGATCTCCAGGTGGAGACGAAGTCGCGTTCCTTCCGCATCAATCATTGTGATTACGACGCCATGATCGCTGTAACCGGCCAAATCAAGAACGTCGCGAAGAATGAAGTCTTGGGTTTCATCGGCCCAATAGGGATTCTTCATCATTCCTCTCCTTGGCTGGCAGACAGCGATATAGGCATTCGAAGGGTGGCGGCTTTCCTACAATCATCGTACTTTTAAGTGGCTATGCTCTGGCTCGGCCTTGGCTCTGCGCTAATGGTGATGTTGCTAGCTGCGCCGGCATTTACCGTGACATTGCGGCCTCATCGCGTACCCGGCCATCTCGCCTGTGGGCTCCACCTTGTTTGCGGACTTCGTCTGCTTTGGCGCCGAAAGGGAAAGGCCGTGGAACTTTCGGCTGACTCCGCCCAGCACCGGGCTGATCAGAAATGACATGGACGCAATAGCCGAATTGCGATCCCAGTCATCGTGCATCTTCAGAACGGCGACGGTGATCGTCATTTCATCATCGGCGTCGATAATTTCCCGAGCCATTCCAGCCATTCCATAAGTCTGGTGCGGGCATTGGGTTCGTCAAGTGGTGGCTAATGTAGGTGCAAATACGCTTGCGCGGATAACCCCAAGATATCAAATTCGAATAGCCCTGCGTCCTTGAGGATGTGGACTGCAGGAGGTATCGCGGCCATGTGCGCTAAACCACGCGATATGTGAAAATCGCCAAGCTTCCACAGCAGCCAAACGGCCTAACACGCCGACGTCACAGCTACCGCCACGCCATTTTTGCAGAACTTGACGCACACAACTTATGGACGTCCCTCTGGCAAGGTCGAAATCTCTCGCAATGCAGATACTCAGAACGTCCTCCGCATTGCCGGACGGTGCCTTTTTGAAGCGAAACAACGTGGGCGGAACCGCGTGTCGTTCGAATATGAGCCAACCAGGTTGCAAGACGCAGAAGAGCGAAAGACACGCCGCAGATTCGAATGAACCCCTGCCGATGAGCCGCGCTAGCAGACGCCAAAAAATGATGGCAGTCGAGTTGGCATGGCTGGTGCATAGCTGGTGCATGTCACCAGGCGGCTCAGGCGATTCCCTTCGCCTTCCGGTCTCTCAAGTCATCGGCCTCTGTTGGCTTCAGCCTCACGACTAGCACACCGTCAAGAGTAGCCGGCTGTCCGGTGAAGACGTCAGTGATCGACTAGAGACCACTATGTGCACTATGTGCTCGCTGCATGTCGTAGCGCTTAGTCATCGATTCAATATACGTCGAATGTGGCCGGTGGGACCAGGCGCTGGTTCCCTATAACTCCTGAGCGCTATGAGTAGGCAAGCGGGACGTTCCGACGCTTTGGCGAATGGACGCTGCTGTTTGCCTGGATGCCGGTTGTTGGAGATGCCTTCACCATTGCGGCAGGCGCGGCACGCGTGGATCTCTGGGTGTTCGTTGCTCTTGTCGCAATGGGCAAGGCCGCACGCTATGCGGCGGTCGTTGCGGGAGGACTGTGGGCGATCACGTGAGTTGCCGTCCTCATCGGTACCGCAAGCAGCGCTTTCTATACGCGCGAGGCACGGCAGATCACGATATTCTTTCGATCCCATGCATCGAGCTCCTCAAGGCGATATAGCACTGCCTTGCCGATCTTGATGTAGGTCGGCCCGATTTTCATCGCGCGCCAATTGCGGAGTGTTCCGACGGAAACACCCCGCGATAGCGCCCTGAGACTTCTTCGTCCGTGAGAAATTTTCTTTCTTACATTAGATGCCTCAACATGCATCGTCGACCGGTTCGGTTCGACGACCGTCAGTTGTTGCGAGCGGAGCCGACCGGAGTGCCGTGGCGTTACTTCAGGCACGCACCGCAACTGTCGAACACGCTCTTGTACGGACACAGTGAGGCGCGTTTTTCGATGAAGGGAAGAGGCTGAATACGATGATCGTAGCCTCGGATAGCTTCGGATAGAAATCGGATGGTTGCTGTAGCCACCCAGCAAAAATAGTCCGAGCCGCGTCAAACCAATTGATATGCCGAAAGTCGCTGCTGTCGATCTTGGATGTCGCCTTCACCTCGATCAATGCCACCAAGCGGCCCGGCGCTTCCGCAAGGGTATGCTTTGGACACATGACACATGCAGCGACAAGGCCGGCCTGGATAAGCCTCCCCATCGATATTCAGCCTCATGGATCACGCTTTGAATTCACGCCCTCAAGCAAGGCGAGCAGGCCTGTCAGAATTTCGATTGGCGCTGGCGGGCACCCCGGAATGTGCAGGTCGACAGGCAGAGCCTCCGACACGCCGCGCATCACGGCATAGCTGCCAGCGAAACAGCCGCCGTTGCTGGCACAATGTCCGAGTGCGAGGCGACCACCCATTGGGGATTGGGAGTTGCGTCGTAGGTTCGCTTCAGTGCCTCTCGCATATTCTTGGTCACGGGCCCGGTGACGAGCAGTACATCGGCATGGCGCGGCGATGCGACGAACCGGATTCCATGACCGCCGCGGGTGTTCCATCCTGTCGGGCAGGAATTGGAAACCATCCGGTTCCGGCGGCTGGTCGAAATCAAAGCGCGTGATCTGGAAAGATTAGTAAGCCATGTAGTGTTGGCGCGTCAAAAGGAAATCCGGTAGTGCGCCGAGCGGCTGTGGAGCCGGCCCGCTCCCCCACCTATTTGAGGAAGAGCACCGACAGATTGTGAAACTCTTCAAAATGGCCAGGAAAATTGCGCGCCAGATACCGCACCACCTTGGAATTATCCATCAGCCGTTCAAAATAGCGGCTGGCTGCGACAAGCTCCCCACTTGGCCACGCTGTTCCACGGCGCTTAGAGCCGCAAGGGCTCAGCCTGCCCAGCTCGAGCGCCATCGCGCCTCGCATGCCTCCAGTCAGGTTGGCGATCGTGGTGGGATGGAAATCCTTGGACAGCAGGGCTTGTGGTGTAAGAGCGATGAGCATCCTTGCGTAGGTGAGCCTGACCCGGTCCATTGCCACCATCAGGCGGGCAATCTCCAATCGCCTGGCTGAAAGCACCTTCTGGAGCAACCCGAAAATCTTTGTTTTCACTGGGCTGTCCCGAAGCACGTCGAACACGTCCGGGCAAACTCCGCTAACAGGTTCCCGGTTTTCACCTATGTCGGAAGCAGGATCGCGCGCCATGAACAAAGATCTTGCGGACGTGACGGTTCCCACGCTTGCTGATGCCGAGGAGTTTCTGCTTGCCTTCGGTCGAGTGTTCCCGCGGGACAAGGCCCAGCCATGCAGCCAGATCGCGGGCCTTCTGAAACTGACGTCCGTTGCCGACGACCGCAAGAAGGGCCGTGGCGCCCAAGGTTCCGCGATCTCTACGACAATTAAATCTTATCCAGCTGATGGAATCGGAGACAAGCTTCTCCATTCGCTGTGCCACACAGCCGGAACCCGGAGGACAAGGGGTCGCGGCGGCCGCTCATTGAGGAATGCATCAGACAAACGTATTGCTGAGCCGATATGGCCCAGACCGGATAAAACACGGATGCCGGCGCGATTCGTCGGCGTCGCTCCGCCCCAAATTGCCGCGCCATATTCGCTTGAACTAAAGCTTGCCGTTCGGAGCTCGCCGATTCTGGTTGGCGGATCCTGAGGGGCATGAGGTAGAGGCTTGCAACGACGGTCCGTTCGATTGCACCTGCTCGGATCGATCGCAGCCGCGATCGTCCCGGTCTGGCTGTTCGCGGCCTATTTGCTGGTGCAATACGCTCTGCATGAGGGATACCGTTTCGAACAGGATGCCGTGCAAACGGCCAGGCAGGTTTCGCTCGTTGTCGAAGGTGAACTCGTCAATCTTCAGACAATCCTCAATGGCTTGTCGAAATCGGCCGCCCTTGCCAACGGTGATCTGCAAACCGGTCACCGAGAGGCGCTCAATCTGGTCCGGGCAACGGACCGAGTCGTCGTCCTGAGAGATCTCGGTCACACTCAGCTGATGAACACCGGGATTGGCTACGGCAGCAATCTGCCGCCGGTCGACCCCATAGCTGATCACGATCGCGAAAGAATCAGGACCTCCGGATTTTTCGTCAGTGATGTCTTCGCCGCCCTGGGTTCGAGTAACTACCGCGTTCAAATTGCGATCCGAGTGCCAGCGCCCAAAGGCGAGGACCTGATTCTTTCGATCTCTGTCCCAACGACCCGCATCCGCAATGTGATGATGCCAGCCGTGCCCGAGGGCTGGACGGTCGGGGTTGGAGATCGTGACGGACATTTTGTGGCACGCTCCAAGTTGCACGAAGAGATGAGCGGTAAACCCGGACTGCCGGAATATGTGGAGAAAGTCGTTGGCCGCTCCGGCAGCTTTACATCCCGCAATCTCGAAGGAACCAAGCTGCTAGCCGGCTTTTACAGGTCCTCTTACTCGGATTGGTTTTATACCGCCAACCTGCCGCTTTCGGTAGCGCAGGCCCCGCTCTGGCGCTCGCTCGCCGCGATTAGCGGCATAGGCCTCTTGTCCCTCCTTGTATCGATTGCGCTCGGATACACAGTCGGCAGACAATTCACGGGTGCCACCGCCGATCTAGCCGCACGCGCTGAGGCGCTCGGGCAGCAGCGCAAGGTCGAGCCGCTATACACCTCGGTTAAGGAGTTTGCCGCCATCGCCGAGGCGCGCTGGTTGAGGCGGAGCGGGCCATCACCGAACGCCGAACGGAGCTGGAAACTGTGTTGGATACGGTACCGGCGGGGGTCTGGTTCACCCTGACCCGAAAGCGCTCCAGGCGATCCGTAACCGCTTCGCGGCGGAACTCATGGGTTTGCCGACTGACGGCGCAAAATCCTTTGGCAGACCGCAGCACGTGATCGACACGATCGCGGTCAAGGATGGCCATATCATCAGCCGAGAGGACCGGCCGCTAAGCCGGGCAATGCGTGGAGAACTGGTCGACCACGAAGAGTTCGCCTACACGCTTCCGTCTGGCGTCGAGCGTTTTCTGCTATCCAGCGCGCGGCCTATTCGCAATCCAGATGGCGCGATCGTTGGAGCTGTGCAAATCAGCCTCGACATCACCGACCGCAAACGCGGCGAAGAGCAACGCAAATTGCTGCAATGAGCTCAACCACCGCGTCAAGAACACGCTTGCTGTCGTCCAATCAATCGCGGGCCAGACAATCCGCAACGCAACCAGTCTATCGGAGGCAGGAAAGATGCTGTCCAGCCGGCTCGTCTCGCTGGCAAAGGCACATGACTTACTAACGCAGCGGAACTGGAGCGGCGCAGATCTCAATGATCTTGTTTTGGCATCGGTCACGCCGCACGCGCCGGTCGAACGCTTTCAGATCGGCGGCGAGACGGTGTGGCTCCCATCCAACATTGCCCTTTCAGCAGCTTTGGCGTTCCATGAGCTGACGACCAACGCGATTAAATACGGGTCGCTGTCGAATGCGACGGGAAGCGTTTCGATCCATTGGAAGCTTGTCGGCAAGGGCCAGCATCGCCGGCTCGAGCTCGAATGGCGCGAAGTTGGAGGTCCGCCTGTTGGTCCTGGTGGGCGCAAAGGCTTCGGCACGCAGCTTCTGGAGCGCGTGTTTGATTTCAATAAGTCAGATCGCGTCGTACTCAATTTTGAGAAGTCGGGGCTGATCTGCGAGTTCCGGCTGACCTTGCCTCACTGAAATGGCGGTGTCGCGGCTGGCCGAACGGCGCAGCCCAAGGAGGCGCTCGGGGTTCATGGTTGCGGCTGAGGCGCTTCACAATCGCGTTATGCGGCTTCGGCCGCCATGTTGACCGTCGATTCAGCGAGTTGGGTCAGCGCCTCGTCGGTCGCCTTCTCTTCTCCCAGCGTGAGTTTGAGGAGCGATACCGCTTCATCGAGCCCGAGTTCGGAAGCCCAGGTTAACAAAGTCCCGTAGCGGGAGATTTCGTAGTGCTCGACAGCCTGCGCTGCGGCCAGCAGCCCGGCATCCAAGGCAGCTGCGCCCTTGTACTCTTCCATGATTTCTGCGCCCTCCTCGGTCATCCCGACGATGGCCGCGCAGGTCTTGCCCTGCGGCTTCTTGCCGATCACTTCGAACACCTCTTCGAGGCGGGCAACGTGTTCCTTCGTTTCGCCGCGGTGCTTTTCGAACGCCGCCTTCAAATCTGGGCTTTGCACCGCTTTGGCCATTTTCGGCAAAGTCGCAAGAATCTTCTTTTCGGCAAAATAAATGTCCTTCAGCGTACCGTGGAAAAGTTCGGTCAAACCTTTGGTCGAGGCCTTATTCGTAGTTGCCATGGTGTTTTCTCCCGTTCTCGCCTCGGAACGAGGCAGGAATGCAACTCAATGTGCGGCAAGTTGTTCCCGTTCTTTGTGAGTGGCCTGCATTCATTCTAATCTAGGCCAAGGGCGCTCGATGTCTGAATGGTCGAGATTCCCGGCGTGTCAAACTCGTCCGCTCAGATAGCACCAATAGGGCATGGATTTCATAAGTTAACTCTTAAGGCCGGCGTACGGAGCGCTCGCCTCCTACCTGACAGCCGCCTCTGCCATTCGAACGAACATCGTGATCTGCCGTGCGCCAAACCGACATGCCGTGCGAACCGCAATGCAGGGCCGGCGATCGCCTATTCGGCGAGCCGCCGTTCGATATCGCCGATTTCACGGCGCTCGACGCGCAGGGCAGGGAACCACAAGCTCTTGCATGCGGACAAGCTACTCGAAGCGCTAAAGCTCTTGCTGCTTTGGCTGCTGACCGCACCCTTCCGCAAGTTGCCGGACGCCGGCGATCTCGCGAAGCCCAAGCTAGTTCTTCTCGACGAGGCGCACCTGCTGTCCAAGGGCGCGCCGAAGCGGCTGCCCGACGCACTGGACCGCCGACATGATGGCGGCCACGGCCGGCATCAAGCCGAGTTCGGTGCGTTGCATGTGGAAGGCGAACGGGCTGCAGCCCAACCGCTGGCGCCAGTTCAAGCGTCTCAAGCGATCCGCGGTTTGTGGACCAACTGCGTGACGTCGTCGGCTCAATGTTGATGCGCCTGCTCAATGCGATCGACGCCGAAGTGCCGGCCGGCGAGGAGGCTTCATCTTCCACTTCACACCGATCTCGTGCTAGTGGCTCAACACGGTCGAGGGCTTCTTCGCAAAATTGTCGAAGCTTCGCCTAAACCGAGGCGTTCGATGGACCACGCGCGACAATAAGGTCATCCCCACTCCTTCCTATCTGAAAATGAACATAGCGGCGGTTGCGCCGGCCATGATCGCGGTGACGGTCCATCCGAGAATACGCTGGCCAATCGTGGCCACGAACCGACCCATCTCGTGCCTGCGCGAAGCTACGATCATCATCGCCGCCATGATGGGCACGGAAATCACGCCATTGATGACAGCGGTCCAGAACAGGGCCTTGATCGGATCGATCGGCGAATAGTCGACAGCGATGCCGAGTACCGTCGCCAACCCGATCACCGTGTAGAAACCCACTGCTTGCCACGGCTTGTTCTCGAGACCGGTCTTCCAGCCTCGGGATTCGCCGACGGCGTAAGCGGCCGAGCCCGCCAAAACCGGGATGGCAAGAAGACCGGTGCCGATGATGCCAAGACTGAAGAGCATGAATGCGAATTCGCCAGCTACCGGCCGCAACGCGTCGGCGGCATCGGCGGCAGTCTGGATATCGGTCATGCCACTGGCGTGCAGTGTGACGGCGGTCGTCAGGATGATGAAGAAGGCGATCAGGTTGGAGAAACCCATGCCGGCATAGGTGTCCCACTGGATTCGACCCAGCTCGTAGGTTGCTTGAGAGGGCTTTCTTAGGAGTGGCTTAGCAGCGTCCGCCTCTTCATCCTCCACCTCCTCCGATGCCTGCCAGAAGAAGAGATAAGGGCTGATGGTGGTGCCGATGATCGCCACCACCATCGTGATCATATCCCCGGTCAAGCTGAGCTGGGGCACAAACGTACGTAGGGCAACATCGCCCCAATCAATATGAATGGTAAAAATAACACCGACATAGGCGAACAACACTAGCGTCAGCCATTTCAGGTAGCGGACATACCGGTGATACGGAATGAACAGCTGTGCGACCAGCGAGACGACGGCAAATCCAACGGTGAAAGTGTGCTGGCCCCAGCCAAGCACCAGTTTTGCAGCCGCACCCATCGCCGCCAGATCGGCCCCGATATTGATCGTGTTGGCGATGAATAGAAGCGTCACCAGGATCATGACGATCCAAGCCGGAAAGACGCGGCCCATATTGGCGGCAAGCCCATGTCCGGTGACGCGGCCGATCCGGGCGCTGATCATCTGAATGGCGCACATCAGCGGATAGGTGAAGACCATGCTCCAAAGCATGTTCATGCCGAACTGTGCGCCAGCTTGCGAATAGGTGGCGATGCCGCTGGGATCGTCGTCGGCGGCTCCGGTGATGAGCCCTGGCCCCAGCCGCTCTATCAGGGTGGCCCGGCGTAACCGATGCACAACGGGTCGACGCAATTTTGAGCTGGAAGACGGCTTTGCTTCAGTAGTCACCGGCCAACTCTCCATCCCGATCAGAAAAGTGAAGTCGACGGGAATTCTTTCGTGATCATGCCAGCTTCCATAAGACGAGAAGAGACGGGAAAAGAGTAGCGATCGCTTCATCCCAATAGGTGAGTGTCGGTGCGTGAAATGGCGTCTTCCGAACTACCGCAATACCAACGTCCAATAAGGCGGCGAGAAACAGCAAGTTGACCAGCGTTCGGCCAAATTCCCACAGCCAATGCGCCGACGCGAGGCATACGAAAGGCGAGCTTAAGCAGGAAGCGCGTCAAAACATATCGACTTGCCGGATCCGGTAAAGTTCGCATTGCTTCCAACAGAGGCCTTGCCGAGATTTCGCTGGGGCAAGGTAAATAACCTTCCTACCAACGCAACGGTTCCGATCGCCGCTGGGGACAGCGTGGCTGGAATCTGCGCAAGCGACACTACGCATGGGCATTGCGGCGTGTCGCCGTTGGTGACCGCAGCGACGCCGCCAATCGCAGCCCTCGCGCCGGTCCAGCTCGGAAGGGCCATACCGGCGCGCTGCATGACGTATTGGGTAACGTGGCGGCAACGGTCACGAACACGAGCCGCTGAGCACGCGGGCCAGTTGGCGCGCACGCCGCGACTTTGCGCCAGTGCGCTTTCGCCACTGGTCGGGCCGATTGTCGTAGCAAGATTTGTCCACCGCCCCCAGCTCCTCGGGGACAGAATGCGAGCATTGCGAGGAAGGGTCCAGGTGGAGGGCGGCTGTAGACCCAAGTATCCCGCTACCGGTTGATCAGCCACAGAATAATCGAGAGCACGACGCTGATAACTATCCCGGTGGCGATCGGAGCATAAAACGCGAAGTTTTCACGCTCGATGACGATGTCACCAGGCAGCCTGCCAAGGCCGATCCGCGACAACCACGGCCACAGTAAGCCTACGGCCACTATGATGAGGCCAACAACAATCAGGGCTCGTGACATAGCATCGTCCTGCCAGAGATATAGTGGCACCGGATCTCACCGGTAGGTTAAGGATTTCTGCGATGAGAGGTAGTGCGCTCCGCTGGTACCCGCTCGCCCGCATGGTCGCGCGAGGCAGAGAAGTTCCACAGTCAGACCTTTTCAGATCGTGTTATACGAGTGGCTGGAAACTAACGGTTACCGGCGGTCCGGACAATCGACTAAGATAGCGAGACAGACTGCTTCCCTTTTCACTTGGGGGCGGTTAGACGGCCTTCAACGGGCAGATCACACCTCATTGGATGCGCGCACGGCGTGTCGGTCTGGCGCACGGCAGATCACGATATTCTTTCGATCCCATGCCTCGAGCTCCTCAAGGCCCGATTATCATCGCGCGCCAATTGCGGAGTGTTCCGACGGAAACATCCCCGCGCGCCCTGAGACTTCTTCGTCCGTGAGAAATTTCTTTCTTCCATTAGATGCCTCAACATGCATCGTCGACCGGTTCGGTTCGACGACCGTCAGCTATTGCGAGCGGAGCCGACCGGAGTGCCGTGGGCCACTTCAGGCACGCACCGCAACTGCCAACCGCAAGACCCGAGCCGTCCTATTTGGACGGAACGGGAACGTCGAGTTCAGTCGGGCGGTCCGGCTGTCTTTTTAGCGGCTTCATCTTGGATCCTCATGGACTTCGATCGATCCAACAGTACGCCTTCACCTTAGAAACCGGCGCCGCCTCTTTGGATGGGCTTCGCGACTTAGGCGCACCGCCCCCGGCCTCGGATTGACGCGCGACTCTTTCGCTGCAAAGGTGTATTAACGACTTGTTTACCAAACGTCAGTCACGGCTAAGAATTGACACATTCGCGCTGGAAGGGACAGGCGGAGTTCATGGCCAGCTTGATGCGGCGTACCGAGACGCTGACCAGGGCGCCGATCTTGAACAGCTTGAGACGGATGGTGGCGCAGCTCGCCCTGGCGAGCCGTGTGTCCACCAGGCCGATGCGGCGCAACGCGCAAAAATCTTCATAGCCAAGCGCGAGCGCGAAGATGCGCTGGCCGACAAGCGTCTTCACCTCATGCTCGATCAATGCCGGACGGCGGGCATCCACGAAGCAGCGGGCAAAGCGGCCGACCAGCCCGATCGCCCGGTCCGTCAGCCCCAGCAGAAGCGCGCCGGCGTCGGAGGTGATCGTTCCACCGTCAAAACCGGCCACGACGGCACGCCTTTCAACAGGTGCAAAATCAAACCGTTC
>NZ_JAMYOR010000095.1:0-17995 GCF_040319965.1 Mesorhizobium sp. M0830
GACGCCCTGGAACACTGGCTGAACGAGCGCGACATTGCCGAAGACCAATACGACAGCGGCGGCGGCATCTGACGACACGGAGATGAAACTTAAAGGCCCCGGCGCATCACCAGCACCGGGGCCCTTGAGGCATGTACGAGCTACCTATCATGTCTGCATATGATCGTGGCCTAATATGATGAATGAACAGTGAATGACCACCATCTAGCCTGGGGACAATGACCGGTGCAGCGGGCGACCTTGGAGGGGCTGATGGCCCGCCGCACTTGTCACTCTCCCCACGGGATATCCGCGATTTGACGGGACCTCAGCGTTTAACGCAATTGCGCCAAAAGGATTACCCCAGTCAAAGGGGATGATCGCTGCTGCTACCGGGTGAACTTTCGTATCGCCAGTCTCTCGCGGCGGACTTGGAAGGCGGGGCGGACTTTGAGGGCGGCAGCCGGCGCTTCGCTGTCAGATTCAGGTCCAACTGTTGGCTGCATGCCCACTATGCCATCTCTGCCCCGGACTCGCCGTCGCAAGCGTAAAGCCGGGGACGCCTCTTGCAAATAGTCCTTCGAACACCATCTGCTTCGCTAGCATTTCGGACGGAGGAAAGGATGAGCATGACACGCCAAGACGTTCTCTCGATCCTCGGACGCGTAGACGACGCAACGATTGCTGAAATCATTGCGTCCGGTGCTTCGCTCGAGGAGTTGAGAGAGGCATGGGCCTGGGCTTTTGCCGATGAGGCGCTGATGAGCGAGGGACGACCGCTGCCAGGAACACGGATGGCAAATCTAATCGATCTGATCCAACCTGACGAAGACCTGGCGGATCCGGCCCAAGGGAATCCCGGCGGCAGCCATTAGTTGTGAGATGCCGGCTACAGCCTTTCGAAGACCAATCCCGATTTCCCGTAAGTCCTAACTCTGCGGGCCTTGCCGTCGCATGACCTTGGTCACCACCTCACACCTTTTTGTCGCTGCATCCTTGGCTACCCCGTGGCACCGCGAGGCATCGGGCGGCAATTCGAATTGCCCACTTCTTTAGCCGCTGGATGCCGGGGGCTAACCGTCAATGTCCATAGGCTGATTTACGCCGCCAATCTTCGGCCCTGTCATCCAGTGCGGCGCCACAGGCACATTGTCGATCACACCGACCCTGCGTGCCCAAGCCGTAAACGTCTTGTGCGCCGCCTCGACGGACTTCCGACCATCATACGCAGCGTAGCAAGTGTCACATGCCGCCGCGTGAAGGAGGCCACGCCTTTCGACCGGCCATTCCTCCAGAAACTCTATCGCATCCATGAGACAAACGATCTTTCGGAGAGCAAAGGTATCGTCCCGTACGAAAATCGCATGTTTGAACATCTCACTTTCCATAATGACCTCCCTTCGAATTGTGCGCCAACCGATTTCTGCCTCGTCCTGTCGCCAAGATGTGAACCCGGGGTAAGCCGACCGAACTCGGCAGCTGTGGAAAAGATCGGAATCGCCTCTTTTCAGTTCAAGAGGAGATGCCGAGACGAACTGCTAGAATCCTAAGGCGCCTTGCGAGCGCTGGGCCAGCATGGCGACAAGCGCGCGATAACGAAAAACCCGTCGATGGCCGAGGCAGGTTTCAGGTCCAGGATTTCAGCCCTTTGAGCGCCATTTTTTCGGTCTGGTGAAACAATCAGCGTGGATCGCAGTTCTTGCGTTCGTAGGGGCATAGTCACGCAGCGGCGCCGGGGCGGCCCGGGCAGGAGAACCAATCATGTCCTACATTTCAAAGAAGCAATTATGGGCTGGGCTCGTGGCGGGAACGCTGATCCTCTCGGTCGGCGACTTTGCTCCGACCGTAGCTCAGGAGATCCCGAACGATTTCACCGAAATCGTGCGGCAAAAGCTGCCGGCAGTTGTCGCGATCACGACGAGACAGATTATCCAGGACCAGACAACACTCAACGATTTTCTCGACCCGTTCGATAGTCGCGGCTTGGGACCTGCCCAACCGCAGGTACGAGAAGCCCTTGGCTCCGGGTTCGTGATCAGCCCCGAGGGCTATATTGTCACCAACAATCATGTTGTCGCCGACGCTACCGAAGTTCACGTCCTGTTTTCCGACAAGGAATCCAAGCCCGCGCGCCTTGTTGGCCGGGACCCGGCCACGGATATCGCCGTGCTGAAGATTGAGCCGCGACCCAACATGACAACAGTCGCTTGGGGCGACTCGGACGCAATGCAGCCGGGGGCCTGGACAATCGCGATCGGCAGTCCATTCGGGCTCGGCGGAACCGTCACAGTTGGTGTGCTTTCTGCCCGTTCACGCGACATCCAATCCGGGCCTTTTGATGATTTCCTGCAAACAGACGCCTCCATCAACAGGGGCAATTCCGGCGGACCGTTGTTTAACGTGCGCGGCGAAGTGATCGGGGTCAATGCCGCCATCGTCTCGCCGTCCGGGGGCAGCATCGGCATCGGATTCGCCGTGCCTTCGCGAACTGCCCAGAGTGTCGTCGACCAGCTGATCCGCACCGGCCGCATCGAACGCGGCTTCATTGGAGTGCGGCTCCAGGAAGTCTCGCCGTCAATTGCCGAGGCTCTTGGAATGCCAGGGCCAATGGGCGTGCTGGTCGCTTCCGTCGAGCCCGGCAGTCCGGCCGACAAAGCAGGTTTACAGTCGGGTGACGTCATCACCCGTTTCAACGGCAAGGACATTCAAAGTGTTCACGATCTGACTCTTGCAGCAGCAAATCAGAAGCCAGGGTCAAAGGCGACGCTGACTAGAATCCGGGATGGCAGCCCGCAGGAACTGGCCCTGACAGTTGGTCAACGCAAGGACGACGAGGTGCAGACGGGCGCTGTTCCTCCCCCTGCGGCCGCAGACCAACATCTTGGACTTTCGCTCAGCCCGATCCCGGACGAGGCGCGTCAGCAACTGGGTCTACAGCCGGGCACGACCGGCGTGTACATCCAGCGAGTGGCACCCAACAGCCTTGCCGAGGAAGGCGGCCTAAGGCCTGGCGACGTGATCGTCTCGGCCAACAACCGGAATGTGACGCAGCCTTCGGATATCCAGCAAGAGTGGTCGAAATCCCGTCAGCAGAACAAGCCAATTTTGCTGCGCATCGACAGGCAGGGACAATCACTTTTCGTAGCCCTGGCGGCCTCCTGATATACAATGCGTCAGAACTGCTGCGTAGACTGCTGTGCCAAGTCCGAGCGAGTGCCAGGGCCTGACGGAGCATCGGGTTCGACGGCGCCATAGCTCGCGCCTTCTGAGCCAGTACGCGATCTGCTCAAAAGATTGGGATACGCATCAAGGCTGCCGCTGCCCTCGTTCCTCGATCACCTTCAAGCGGACGGTCAAAACCGAGCAAAGGCCTTGCGCCATGACTTTCGTCGAGACGCTGCCGAGGTGACGGCGGATTGCCGAGTGCGGGCGATCACTATTTTTCGATTTGTATTGATGTTTTATACTCCAATGATACCGTTCCGAATATCATTTCTCATATCAGACACCAGCACCTCGATGATCACTGCTTCCCAGCTTCGTGCCGCCCGCGGCGTCAGGTTCCGGCACCCAGAAATGCTGCTGGGCAGGCCAAACTAGATAATACAAAGCGCTTGGCGCCACGCATTCACCGTCCTTCGTCCTCCTTTCCTTCCAGAAACACCAATGAGCCTCTCCCAGCACGTCAGCTTGCGGTCCCGCTTTTCCGCTTGGAAAGGCAAGGGTCGCTCATGATCATGTATCTGCGCCGATTGACCGGAAAGGAACGAAGCGAAAGAACCGATCGGCATCTCGCCCGTTTCTTGACCTTTGTCGCAGGGGCAGCCAATGCCGGCGGCTTTCTGGCGGTTCAGCAGTACACGTCCCACATGTCCGGCATCGTTTCTTCGATGGCTGATCATTTGGCGCTCGGCAACGTCGAACTGGCGCTCTCCGGGTTGGGGGCCTTGTCGTCATTCGTCGCTGGTGCGGCTTGTTCGGCAGTCCTGGTCAATTGGGGAAGGCGGCAGAGCCTGCAGGGCGAGTATGCGTTCCCGCTGGTCCTGGAAGCGATCCTGCTGATCTGCTTCGGTCTGCTCGGCAGTCATCTTGCCCGCCATGAAGCCCTATTTGTGCCAATGACGGTGATGCTGCTTTGCTTCATCATGGGCTTGCAGAACGCCATCATCACCAAGCTGTCGGAAGCCAGAATTCGGACGACGCATGTCACTGGCCTGGTGACTGACATGGGCATCGAACTGGGCAAGCTGCTCTATTGGAACATCCCAGGCAATAACTCGGACGACCTGTTCGTGAAAGCAGATCGAAGGAAGCTGAGGCTGCTAGCGTCGCTTGTTTCATTGTTCTTTATCGGCGGCATCATCGGCGCCGTGGGTTTCAAACACGTCGGTTTTGCAGTGACGCTATTTCTCGCGGCCATGCTCCTCGTGCTTGCCTCCATGCCCGTCCTGGAGGATGTGTCCGTTCGCATGAGGCGGCTCTGGCCGTAGTTCGACAGACCTTTGCTACATGCCGGATTTTGCCGCGTGCCGGATTTGGCTGCACTGCCGCACCGACTTCACGAACTTTGTTCTGTGAGCACCCAATGGGGCTTCGTCATGCGGCGCTTCGCACAAAGGCCGTAGCGGCCAAGGCAGATGCGTCACGCATCATTATTTGAATGCTCTACATTTTAATATATGCTGCAACTCGTAGAGATAATATCTCAACGCTGGGTAAGAGGGGATGCGACCGTGATAACCGCTCCACAGTTGCGTGCTGCGAGGGCACTCCTTGGCATCGATCAGCGCAGGCTTGCCGAATTGTCCGGCCTTTCCGTGCCGACAATTCAACGCATGGAAGCCAGCGAGTCGATTATCCGGGGCAATGTCGATTCCCTCATGAAGTTGATCGGGGCACTCGATCTCGCCGGCGTCGAATTGATTGCCGAAGGCGCCTCTAGCCAAACGGGCGGGCGCGGCGTGCGGCTGAAGGCAGACTTTGACCCTGCCAAGGTTCTGGGCGGGGTCGATGCGGATGCCAAAATTCCCGTGAGGAGCGTGGCGTGATTTCAGGGGCCGCGGTCCTCCTATGGAGCGTTGCTGCGCTCCTGGGGACTGCGGTGCTTGCGATTGCGGAAAGCCGCAGGTCGGGCTCGGGAACACGCCTGATCTACAGCCTGACGCTCGGTATATCGGCGGCTGTGCTCCTGGTTCTCGCCAGCCGCATCTTCGATGATCCCGTCACTCCATCGACTGCCGCGTTGCCTCTTGGGTTGCCATGGATTGGCGCTCATTTCCGCTTGGATGCGCTCTCCATGTTTTTCCTCGTCGTCGTCAACTTCGGCGGCGCCATGGCCAGTCTTTACGGCCTCGGATACGGCAGGCATGAATCTGCGCCACATCGGGTGTTGCCGTTCTTCCCGGCCTTCCTCGCAGGAATGAATCTTGTCGTGTTGGCCGACGATGCCTTCACCTTCCTGCTTTCCTGGGAATTCATGTCACTCGCGTCCTGGGCGCTCGTCATGGCGCACCATCGCGAGCCGGACAATGCGCGGGCGGGTTACATCTATCTCGTGATGGCGAGCTTCGGCACACTCGCGCTGCTGCTTGCATTCGGCCTCCTGTCGGGCCCTGGCGGGAACTACACGTTCGAAGCGATGCGTGCTGCCGCTCCCACCCCTTTCGTCGCAACTTTCGTCCTGGCGCTCATGTTGCTGGGCGCGGGCTCCAAGGCGGGACTAGTCCCTTTACACGTCTGGCTCCCACTCGCTCACCCGGCCGCGCCAAGCCACGTCTCGGCTCTGATGAGCGGCGTCATGACGAAGGTCGCCATCTATGGTTTCATACGCGTTACCTTCGATCTGCTCGGTGAGCCGGCATGGTGGTCGGGCGTTGCAGTGCTTTTTCTCGGAGGCCTGACGGCGGTTCTCGGCATCCTTTACGCCTTGATGGAAAAGGACCTGAAGCGGCTTCTTGCCTATAGCACCATCGAAAACGTCGGCGTGATCTTCGTAAGCCTTGGACTGGCGCTGGCATTTAAGGCGAACGCGATGCCATCGGCAGCAGCATTGGCCCTCACCGCCGCGCTGTTCCACGTCCTCAACCATTCCTTTTTCAAGAGCTTGCTGTTTTTCGGTGCGGGCGCCGTGCTGACGGCAACCGGCGAGCGAGACATGGAGAAGCTTGGCGGGCTCATACATCGCATGCCCCTAACAAGTTTTGCCTTTCTTGTCGGCTGCGTCGCGATCTCGGCACTTCCACCTTTCAACGGGTTTGTTTCCGAGTGGCTGGCCTTTCAAGCCATATTGCAGAGTCCCGATCTGCCACAATGGGGGCTGAAAGTCATGGTGCCTGCCGTTGGTGGTCTGCTGGCACTCTCGGCGGCACTGGCCGCGGCCTGCTTCGTGAAGGCGTTCGGGATCACATTCCTCGGCAGGCCACGCTCGGCCGCAGTTGAACGCGCGCACGAGGTCGATCGGTACTCGCTGGCGGCAATGTTCGCCCTCGCGGCACTTTGCCTGTTTGCAGGAATACTTCCAGGTCTTGTCATAGACGGCCTCTCGTCGGTGACGCGCCCGCTGGTTGGCAGCCGCATGCCTGTGCAGATGGCGCAGGCCTGGCTGTCGATCGTGCCGATTGCAGCAAGCCGCAGTTCCTACAACGGCCTGCTGGTTTTCCTGTTCATCGCCTTTTCCGCCTCCACCGCGGCATATGTGATCCATCGCTTCGCGTCGCATGCACTCCGCCGGGGTCCGGCCTGGGGTTGTGGTTTTCCGGATGTGATCCCAAGCTCGCAGTACACGGCCGTCAGCTTCGCGCAGCCCATCCGCCGCGTCTTCGGTACATTCGTATTCCGGGCAAGGGAAACGGTCGAAATGCCGGCCCCTGGTGAGATCGGCCCAGCTCGTTTGAATGTCGAAATGCATGATGTGATCTGGGAGGTGGTCTACCAGCCCATCGCCAGGGGCATCGACTTTGCGACCGAGCACCTCAACCATCTGCAGTTCCTGACGATCAGGCGTTACCTGACCCTCGTCTTTCTTTTTCTCGTGGCCCTGCTTCTGGTGCTCGCACTATGGCCCTGATCCTTGAGTTGGGCGTTCAAGGTGCGCAGATGACGCTCGTCCTTTTGCTGGCACCGCTCCTTACCGGCTTCGTGCGCAAGGTAAAGGCACGACTGTTGCGCCGCCAGGGTCCCTCCCTGATCCAACCCTACCGCGATCTCCTGCGGCTGATGCGCAAGGAAGTCGTTCTGGCGGATAATGCATCCTGGCTGTTTCGCGTGACACCCTATCTGATCTTTGCCGCTACCTGGGTCGCCGCCGCACTCATCCCGACATTCGCCACCGGCCTCACATTCAGTTGGACCGCCGATCTCATAGCCATCGTCGCACTGCTTGGAAGCGCACGGTTCTTTCTGGCGCTGGCGGGGTTGGATGTCGGTACGAGCTTTGGCGGCATCGGCGCAAGCCGCGAGGTGATGATCGCTTCCCTGGCCGAGCCCGCCATGCTGCTGATCGTGTTCAGCCTGGCGCTCGTCGCCGGCGCCACGCAGTTGTCCACAGTCGCTGCCTTCATGGGCTCGCCACAGGTTGGCCTGCGCGTATCGCTCGGGATGTCCCTCATCGCTCTCGTGATGGTGGCGATTGCCGAAAACGCCCGCATACCGGTGGACAACCCATCGACCCACCTGGAACTGACCATGGTTCATGAAGCGATGGTGCTGGAATATTCGGGTCGACATCTGGCGATGATCGAGTTCGCGGCCTTCCTCAAACTCCTGCTTTATATGTCGTTGATTTCCTGCGTCTTCCTGCCTTGGGGGCTGGTGACCGCCCGAGCCGGACCGGGATCTTATGTTCTGGGCGTCGTTTTTTATATCGGCAAACTTGCCGTCAGCGGCACTCTCCTCGCCCTGTTTGAGACTGCCATCGCCAAGATGCGGGTCTTCCGCGTCCCGGATTTCCTGGGTGCCGCTTTGATGCTGGCCCTGCTCGGCACGCTTCTGCTGTTCGTCTCGCGGAGCCTGTGATGCACAGCCTCACCTTCGACATCGCTCACCTGCTCGCCGGCGGCCTGGTGCTGGTCAGCTTCATGATGCTGTACCAGGATCGCCTCTTTGCTCTGATCAACGTTTTTGCGCTTCATGCGATCGTCCTCGCCATGTCCGTGGCCTGGCAGGCATACATTCAGGACGCCCATCATCTCTATGTCACTGCGGCGATCGCTCTCGTTTTCAAGGCGATCGTAATTCCCGTTGGGCTTCATCGCATCATTCAGCGGCTCGGCATCCATCGCGACATCGAGACCGCGGTCGGCATCGGTCCGACCATGCTTGCCGGAATAGGCCTGGTGACGCTCTCGATGGTACTGATGCTGCGGGTCACTCCCGAGGCTGACCCCCTCGCCCGTGAGGACCTGGCCTTCGCGCTGTCGATCATATTGTTGGGGCTTCTGGTGATGGTCACCCGCCGTAATGCCGTCAGCCAGGTTGTCGGCTTCATGTCGCTCGAGAACGGCCTGGTGCTGGCCGCCACGGGAGCCAAGGGCATGCCGCTGGTCGTCGAGATAAGTGTCGCCTTCTCGATCCTAATCGCCTTCATCGTCATCGGCGTCTTCTTGTTTCGCATCCGCGAAAGGTTTGACTCGGTGGATGTCGGCGCGCTCGACGACTATAGGGGCGAACGCCGATGACCGCGTTTTCCTTCGATGCCGTGGCCGCCATTTTGGTGATACCAGTCGTCGCGGCCGCGCTTTTCGCGGCGCTGCCGAATTATCGGTTGACGGCCGGCCTGAATGTCGCTGCGAGCTTCCTGACCTTGCTCGCCGCGCTGTCACTGTTCGTGATGGAGCGACCAGAGCCCGGCCAGTATCTGCTCGTCGACGATCTCAACATCGTATTCATCGTGCTCAACACGTTCGTAGCTTTCACGACCAGCGTTTTCAGCGCCTCCTACATTGCGCACGAACTGCATACCGGACGACTGACCGCGCCGAATTTGCGGTTCTACCACGCAATGTACCAGATCATGATGTTCGGCATGAACCTCGCCTTCGTGTCGAACAATATCGGTTTGATGTGGGTTGCGGTGGAGCTTGCCACGCTGACCACCGTGCTCATGGTCGGCATCTATCGCACGCATGAAGCACTGGAGGCCGCCTGGAAATATTTCATTCTGGGAAGCGTCGGCATAGCACTTGCCCTCTTCGGCACCATCCTCGTCTACATGGCCGCCCAGCCGGTTGTCGGCGAGGGCACCAATGCAATGGTCTGGACAGTGCTTATCGAGCACGCGGCGCATTTCGACCCGGCATTGCTCAACGTTGCTTTTGTCTTCTTGCTCCTCGGCTACGGCACCAAGGTTGGGCTCGCGCCCTTGCATGCCTGGCTGCCCGATGCGCACGCGGAAGGCCCGACGCCGATTTCCGCAGTGCTGTCGGGCTTGCTGCTGAACGTCGCGCTCTATGCCGTGCTGCGCTTCAAGCTGCTGCTCGCGGCAAGCCCCGAAGCAATCGCGCCTGGGCCACTGATGATCACGATGGGGCTGACATCGCTCGTTTTCGCAGCCTTCATGCTCTACCGCCGCCGCGACATCAAACGCCTGTTCGCGTACTCCTCGATCGAGCACATGGGCATCATCGTGTTCGCTTTCGGCATGGGTGGCCCGCTCGCCAACTTTGCCGGCCTGCTGCACATGGTCATGCACAGCCTGACCAAGTCGGCGATCTTTTTCACGGTCGGACATATTGCACAGGTCAAGGGAACGCAAAACATAGCGGAGATCCGAGGACTGACGGAGACGCATCCAGGGCTTGGCTGGGCGCTCGTCATCGGCGTCGTCGCCATTGCCGGCCTCCCCCCGCTCGGCATCTTCATGAGCGAATTCCTGGTCGTGAGTTCGACATTTGCAAGATACCCCCTTTTGGCGATGCCGTTGGTATTCGGGATTCTGCTCGCTTTCGGAGCCTTGCTGCTTCGACTGACCGGCGTCGCTTTCGGCGAACCGCACGGCAGCACCGCGCCCGCCAAAGCGTCCTACGTTCCGATGTATTCCCATTTGGCGTTGGTGTTTGCCGCCGGCATCTATCTGCCGCCTCCACTGGTCACATGGTTCCAGCATGTCGCAAGTATCCTGGGGTGAAGCGGACGGGAGAAAAAGCATGCCCGCACTGATCGACTTCATCCTCGCTGGCCAACGCGTCGAGAAGCATGCCCCGTGGCCGCGTGCTGTGGTGACCCCGAGAACATGGAGCTTTGCCATCGAGCAACTGGTCGAGGGTCACTGGAGCTTGCTTGGTCTGTGGGGCGAGCCAAGCACCGTCCACATGGCGCTTCTCGATGAAAATGCCAAGGACATCGGCGTTGTCAGCCTGGAATGCCGGGATGGCCGCTACCCGTCGGTCGGCCGGCTACATGCGCCCGCGTTGCGCCTCGAACGCGCGGCCGCTGACCTGTTTGGGCTCTTGCCGCAAGGCGCGCCCGATACACGACGGTGGCTTGACCATGGCCACTGGGGTGT
Source organism: Mesorhizobium sp. M0830 (assembly GCF_040319965.1). Taxonomy (NCBI): domain Bacteria; kingdom Pseudomonadati; phylum Pseudomonadota; class Alphaproteobacteria; order Hyphomicrobiales; family Phyllobacteriaceae; genus Mesorhizobium; species Mesorhizobium sp. M0830. The sequence goes on from NZ_JAMYOR010000095.1 coordinate 10,481, forward strand.
CAGCTATCCATTGGCCACCCGCGTCCGGACATCTGCCCCGACAGCGTCCCCCTACCCCTTCCTGCCTACCGAGGGGGAAAGCCTGCATCAGATCCCGGTCGGACCCGTGCATGCCGGCATCATAGAGCCGGGGCATTTCCGGTTCACGGCGAGCGGCGAAACGGTCGTCCGGCTCGAGGAGCGCCTCGGATATACCCACAAGGGCATAGAAGGTCTGATGGCGGGGTCCGATATCGACCGCGCCGGTAAGCTGGCGGGCAGAATCTCGGGTGACAGCACCGTGGCATACTCGCTTGCATTTGCCCGCGCGGTCGAAGCGGCGCTGGGTATCCAGGTTCCATCACGTGCGGTCTGGTTGCGGGCGCTCATGGCCGAGTTGGAGCGCCTGGCCAATCATCTGGGCGACATCGGCGCTATCTGCAATGATGCTGCCTTCGCGCTCATGCATGCCCACTGCGGGGTATTGCGCGAGCGTGTATTGCGGGCAAACGATGCTGCTTTCGGCCATCGTTTGGTGCGCGATCTTATCGTACCCGGAGGGGTGGCAAGCGAACTAGGCGAGGAGGGAGCGCGGGCGGTTCGGTCGGTGATCGCGGAGATCAGGCAACGCTTTCCTCACCTGATTGAACTTTACGACAACACTGCCTCGCTGCAGGACCGGACCGTCGGAACCGGCCGACTTAACGTGCAGCTTGCCCGGCAATACGCAGCCGGCGGCTATGTCGGTCGCGCCTCTGGTCGCGACTTCGACGCTCGGCGCAGTCCGGGCTACCCCCCTTACGACGAACTCACTTTCGACGTAGCTGTCCTTAAGGAGGGCGACGTTAATGCCCGCGTCTGGATCCGCATCCGCGAGGTCGAACAGAGCCTGTCGCTCATCGAGCAAATCCTGGAGCGGCTGCCCCGCGGTCCGATCCGCGTTGATCTCGCCGTAGCAGATGGGCCGCGCGAGGGCATGGCGCTGGTCGAGGGTTTTCGGGGCGACATTCTGGCCTGGCTGCGTATCGGCAAAGGCGGCTTGGTCGAGCGCTGTCACCTGCGCGATCCGTCATGGTTTCAATGGCCTCTGCTTGAAGCGGCGATCGAAGGAAACATCGTCGCCGACTTCCCGCTGTGCAACAAATCCTTCAACTGCTCTTATTCAGGCCACGATCTCTGAGGGTACGCTGTCATGCGCAAGCTGCTTTTTGAAAGCCTGATACGTCCGCCGCTGACAGAGCGTCCGCCGGCGGCGAGCGACACGGCGGTCGATGAACTCGCGCGCGCGCTCGATGGCGCTGCTCACAAACGATTGGGGCGCAGCCTGTCGATCCGGGCAGTCGATGCCGGTTCCTGCAATGGTTGCGAGCTTGAGATGAACGCGCTCAGCAATGCTTTCTACGACATCGAGCGTTTTGGAATCCGATTCGTCGCATCGCCTCGCCATGCCGATGTACTGCTCGTCACCGGGCCCGTGACCAAGAACATGCGAGAGGCGTTGAAGCGAACCTACGACGCAACTCCCAATCCCAAATGGGTGGTCGCACTCGGAGATTGTGCCAGGAACGGCGGCTGTTTCGTCGGCAGCTATGCCGTGTTGCGCGGCGTGTCGGAGGCTCTGCCTGTCGACCTGCACATTCCGGGGTGCCCGCCACCGCCAATCGAAATTCTGAAAGGCCTGCTCGCCTTGCTTGAGGGCGTGAATTCAAAGAGTGGTCCCCGAAGTTGAATATCGATGTGGAGGCTTACCAGGCCGGCCTTGTCGCTGCATGCGTCCAATGCAATGCATAGGGTTGTCATAGAACGCCTGCTGGCCACGCCTGCCACGACTTCATTCCATCGACTGGGTCGGCGGCGGTGTTTTCGGACTCATCATCGCGCTAAGCTGGCGTCAAAAGCGCTGATGAAAACGTCCACTTCCTTACGCGACCAGATCAGTGGTGGACGGAGCTTGAGGGTGTTGGGCGTCCCTTTGCCGATGAGGATGTTCCGGGCAAGCATGTCTTCTATAAGGCGATCGGTTTGCTGAATTGCCGGTTCTTTGGTGAGGCGATCGGTCACCAGTTCGACGCCGGTCATCATCCCGCGACCACGTATGTCGCCGATGATTTCGTGGCACTCAGCCAAGCGGCGCAGCTCGCGCCGCAGATACTCACCTGTCTCGGCGCTTCGCCTTACCAAGTCTTCTCGCTCGATGACATCAAGCACGGCCATGCCGGCCGCACATGCAACGGTGTTGCCGCCAAAGGTGCTGAACAGAAGCGGATATGTGCCGGTGAGGAACCGCTTCATGAGTGTAGAGCTAAAAATGACAACGCCGAGAGGGTGGCCGTTTCCGACCGGTTTGCCCATCGTTATGAAGTCGACATTGTCGTCCTTTAGTCCATTTGCCCTGAACCCCCAGAATGCTCCCATGCGGCCGCAGCCGGCCTGTACCTCGTCCGCAATGACGAAGCCGCCCGCGGCGCGAACCTTCTCCGCAACGAGATTGAAATAGTTTTTCGGCGCCTGCAAAACCCCGCTCGAGCACAAGGCGGTGTCTACCATGAATGCTGCGGGCCTGTGGCCCCTTTCGCTCAAGGTGGCTATCGCCCGGTCGGCGTCGGCTGCGTACCTTTCAGCGGCTTGCGGGTCGCTGGCGTAAGGCCCCCTGTACATATCCGGTGCGATCAGGGTTTCAATCCGTTTGGGATGCTCTTCTGCAGGAAGATGACGCCAGCTTTCATTGGAGAGCGCCGTCGTGAGCTCGGTGCATCCGTGGTAAGCTTGGTCGATAATCAAGCCGCCATCATGCCGCCTGAGCGACATGGCTATCTGCATCGCCAGGTCGTTGGCTTCGCTGCCCGAGTTGACGAAGATGCAGGTGTCGAGGTGATCAGGCAGGTCGGCGGTCAGGCGCGCTGCGTACTCGACCGCCACGTCGCACACGTAGCGCGTATTGGTGTTCAGCGCGCTGGCCTGGCGGTAGATCGCTCTCGCCACATGCGGATGGCAATGACCAATCTGGGGGACGTTGTTGTAAACATCCAGATAGGCGGTGCCATCGGCGGCATACATCCAGGCGCCGTCGGCGCGCGTGATATGTAGCGGCTTCTTGTAGAAATGCCATATCGGTCCCATGCGGGCTTCGCGCTCACGCCTGAGCAAGTCATAATCGTCTCCGAGGCGCTCGCCATTGTTGCCCATAGCGCCATAGACCGGAAACCGGCATGCCTGACGAAGCCTGCGGACCGCCTGCGCGCGACCCTGACCGCTCAGCAACGTCATCATTCGGGGATAGTGACTGGCGTCTTCGATGTGGCGGATCCCGGATTCATCCGTGGCTTCTCTCGCTTCTACAATAACAGTGGCCATCGCGAGACGCAGGAGCATCGCATCGAAAATGAGATCAATCTCATTTTCTTCGAGCGGGTACGTCGAATCGAAGCCCGATGTCACGTCGCAAAGGTAAGCGATCGGATCGTTATCATATTTTGAGAATGTCTCGGAGGCAGTGACAATGTCGGCGACAATCGAATTATAGCCCATATCGCCGAAGTCGATGACACCCACCGGTAAGGTGCTATTCCGGGGATCGACCAGGATGTTGCCGCCATGCGAATCCTGATGCACGACTTGCCGGCGCGTCTTCAGCAATTGGGGAAGGGTAAAACGCTCGGCGCGCTCGAAAATCTCCTCGCACAATTGCCGAAGCCTGACGTCAGAGATCTTCGCTATGTGCGGGCGTAGGGCCAGGGCACGTGAAATATCCCAGAGATGCACATTGCTGCAGGCATAGGGATGAAAGAAGTCCCTCAGCGCATGGGCAAGCCGCCCAACCATCGCGCCTATATTGTAGCGGGTCTCGGCGGAAAACGCTTCCTCAACCTGCTCCACGACTTCCCCCGAAAGGAAAGTAAGCACACGCACCATGTGCTGGGAGCCGCGCTCGTCCTCGATCCATTCATAAGGGACGCCTGCAAGGGAGGGAACAACGCGAGGCACAGGGAGGGCCGGATCCCGCTCGAAGATATGGTTCAGGGCTTTGACCTGCATATCCACGACGCCTTCTGGCTCGCTTGCATTCGATATCTTGACGACGATGGCGCGACCGTCGATGCCTTCAATCCGCCAGGATAGATCGCGCTCGGAAGCCAGTTGCTTGTATGGCCCCTCAATCCCGTAAAGACGCGCGACCACGTGCCTTGCCGCTTCCAGCGAAAAATTGGGAAGATTGCGAAGAAGCAGATCATCGGTGCTCATTCTGTACCCCTGAGGTCAGCATCAGAACATTCGCCGCGGGAAGGCGGTCAGGTCGCTGCTGCAGATCGAGCGGGGGAAGTCAGCACGCGCATTTTACCCCGAGCTTCTCCAGCGGAGTCAGAGCCTAACCCTCTGCCCGGTTGGTAAGAATAATATTCAGAAAACGCATACATTGAATTTCACAAATGTATCCGGTGTGCCCTGATAATCGTGTCGCTGACATAGGCAACGTTTGCCGCCTGTTCGCCTGCGCGCGTGGCGACCTCAATGTCGGCGAAATAGGCCTCATCGGCTATGGCGAGTCGGCGCAGACGCCCTTGCTGCTCGAACAAGCCTGCAAAGTGTATCGGCAGGACTCCCAAATAGGCGCCGGACAGAACCATCAAAAGCTGCGCCTCAATGTCAAACGCCACGCGGTTGGCGGCCAGGTTGTCGAAACGCTGGCGTCGCATGCCGTACCAGTAACCTCTGTGAATCCACGGGTAGCCGTAGCATTCCACGCAGGTAACCGCCTCTTCCTTTCGGCGAAAGAACGGATGTGCCGACCCGCAGAAGACAGCATGTTCCTCCCGGTAGATTATCTCGTATCTCAGGCTTGCAACTTTGATGTCGGAACCGCCTATTCCGATATCTATCTCGTTTTCAGCGACCGCCTTCGTTATATCGTTAGGCCGCATGATCTTGAGATTTAGTTCGATTTCCGGTGCGGTTTCGGAAAGCTCGGCAATTGCGTCAGACAGCCGAAAACTTGGATCGGTCGCCATGCAGTCGACAATACCGACGCTGACCTCTCCCGCCAAGGCGCTTCTGAGGCACGAAAGCCGGGCAGAGTTGGCGTCCAGCATCCCGGTGATTTCTGTACCTATCTCGTAAACCCGGCGCCCCTCTTCGGTGAGCGAAAACCCGCGACGCCCGCGTTCGCATAATCTTACGCCAAGCCGTCGCTCAAGCGCGGTCAAATGGTTGGAGATCGTTGGCTGGCTGAGCGACAGCTCCATTTGTGCTGCAGATATGCCGCCATTGCGAACCACGCTTTCAAAGACACGAAACAAGTGGAGATCGGGGCCGGATATCTTCATGAATGCAAATTGCATCAAATGCGCTGGACGGCAAATTCGGGGCGACACCCGCGTGTGGCGAGATCTGGGGGCAAGTCGCCTTTTCACGCGGAGCTGGGTCGAGCCAGCTTGTCTGTCGGCGCGCTTAGAGAAACGTTTACCCCGCTGAAATTCGATTGGCGAGCAATAGCTGTCGAACGGCTGGAGGGGGTTCTGCTTCCGCCAAGCGAGCCAGAAATCGACGGTATGGTTCCACCACGACAAGGATCGGAATTTGACGCCGGGTACTTCCGCGCGCGTGGCGCTCGCGGGGACGAAGCCTCGGCCCACGCCGGCCTCAACCAGCCCAAGCATCGCCGAAAGCTGAGACACTTCGTAACGAATTTCGGGCCGAAAGCCGGCGCTGGCACATTGCTGAGCAAACCGGACTGCCAGTTGGTGTCCTCTTCCCGTGGCACAACGACCCATGCCGCCCCGTCCAGATCGGGCGGCCGGATCTGCCGCTTCCCCGCCAGCCTGTCGTCCACCGGCAGTGCTAGGAGAAGGCGATCCGCCAGCAGCTTGTGAACCACAACATCATCGTTTTCAGAGCGTGGCGTGTAGACGATCCCGGCATCGATCACTCCATCCGCGAGCGCCTTTAGCTGCAGCTCGCTATTGAGCGGTACGAGATCCACGGCGAGCGACGGGCAGCGCGCGCGCAGTTCCCGACCGAAGCGGAGGGTACTCCGCGACTAGACTTGTTGCTGCGGCTGTCTTCCGCATTGCCAAAACCGAGCCATTGGAATGGTAAGGAGGGGGCCGATGGGCCGTTGAGGCACCTGTTCGGTTGAGAGCATCCAGTCGCGGGCGCCACTGGTGTCCCAGGCAGCGGTCTCTGCGACGAGGCGATCGTAGGGTGTCGATCCGACGATCGAGGCACTGGCCGCGCAGAACGCCGATTTCGATCGACAATGTTGAGCCAACTGGCCTGCTTGTAGTGGCCCCCAGCCGGCGCAGGATGCGTCGCCTCTGATAGCGGCAGGCAACCCGGCCTCGCACGCAGCATTGAACTGCTCGTCGAAGCCAATATCCTACCCAGGCTACAACCCATCGAATCATTTGTGCGGAGGTACTACCTAGACGGAATGCTGTGATCTCAGGAGCACCCGCTGCCAATGACCGAACAGGAAATGATTATCAACGCGTTGGGTGTCGCTCCCAGTGTTGACGTCGCGCTGGAAGCACGCCGGCGTATCGACTTTCTCCGGACGTATCTGCGTGCATCGGGGCTCAGCGCCTATGTGCTAGGGATCAGCGGCGGGGTGGATTCACTGGCCGCGGCCCTTCTGGCTCAACGGGCCGTTGAGGAACTGCGAATGGCTGGATACGACGCCAAATTCCTGGCCGTTCGGCTCCCGTATGGCGACCAGGCCGACGAGAGCGACGCCCAGCGGGCCTTGGACACTATAGGGGCGGACGAAGTGCACCGGGTCGACATCAAGCCGGCTGCCGACGCAATGCTGGATTCGATCAAGCGGGCCGGTGTCGAGTTCGGCGACGCAGGCCGCGAAGATTTCTTGCTTGGCAACATCAAGGCGCGTCAGCGCATGATTGCCCAGTTCGCGCTCGCCGGTGCCAGCCGAGGACTGGTCATCGGCACCGACCATGCTGCCGAGGCACTGATGGGCTTCTTCACCAAGTTCGGCGACGGCGCCGCCGATATCCTTCCTCTCTCGGGGCTAAACAAACGCAGGGTGCGGGCCTTGGCCGCGCATCTGGGCGCTCCACCCGAACTCGTCGACAAGATCCCGACCGCCGACCTGGAGAACCTTGTCCCTCTTCGTCCTGACGAGGATGCATATGGCGTCACGTATGAACAGATCGACGATTTCCTCGAAGGCAAGGAAATCGACGAGGCCGCGCGGACACGGATTCTTCATGTGCATTCCAGCACGGCACATAAGCGAGCGCTTCCGGTGACAACGATTGCGCTAACACTATCGCCGTAGGCTTCTTCCTCTTCGGCATCCTCGGAGCGGCCCTGCCCGGCCGGCATAGGAGGCGATCTCCTTGTCGAGGGTCGCCGCAGTCTTGAACAATCGCTGTTGCTCAGTCCAACTTCGCCAGTGGGCGGGTGGACATCGACCAGTGTTCGGGTGAGAGCGTATCACTAGAGCGGAATGAATTGAGGCTGAATCGGCGTGGGATTCCCTTAGGCGTGCAAATCTGATTCAACCTTCATGCTGGGCAAGGA
>NZ_JAMYOR010000096.1:0-17458 GCF_040319965.1 Mesorhizobium sp. M0830
TGCTTAGCGTCTATGCCTTCACAACCATTCCGCTGGCGGAGTGCTACGCGCTGATCTTCCTGGCGCCGCTCTGCGTCACCATTCTGTCCATGGCGATTCTCGGGGAGAAGGTTGGCCCGTGGCGCTGGCTGGCGGTGGTCGCCGGGCAAGATCATCTTCGTTGCCTTCGACCTGCTGCATCTGAACGGAAAGGACTCGCGGCGTGAACCCCTGTGGCAAAGGAGGGAGCGCTTGCTGGAATTGATCGGCCCGGGCGATGGCGTCCTTCAATACAGTCAACGCATCTCGGGAGGCGGGGCCGAGTTCTACGCGGCGGTTGATCGTTTGGACCTTGAAGGCATGGTGTCGAAGCGGCCGGGCAGCGTTTACGTTTCATCCTTGGGAAGCGCCATTTTGGTCTACATGGCGACCAAGGACTTCGGACCCGATCTGTGGCCGGCTGATCCGAACAACGGGCGGATGGGCTGCGTATGTTGCGTTGGAAACGGGGCTGATGTCGGCTGCGAATGCTGTTCGCGTCCTAAGAAACCCGTCATTGGAGATCGAGGCGGAACTTACCTGGCGCCCTTGGGGCACTCTTTGCTTTGCTTGATCATAGAGGACAGGAAGAATCGTCCGACGAAGGCGCTAAGTGCCGCTGTTCAGTTCCCGTCCGGCGTCTCCACAAACCCTGCGATTCAAGCCGCCTTTCTGGCAACTGCCCTGAACGGATGGTCGATCGTAAAGGCATCAGGTCGGATCCGTTGCTCAATCTGGCTCCAGGTTACCGGATGGGCGATTGGGAAGCCGGGCCGCGCTCTTGGCGAGAAGGCCCCAACGGCAGTGTTGCCGCGCCCGTTGCGAAGGTAATCGATGAAGATGCGGCCCCTTCTGGCTGCCGGCGCGGCGGAAAGCAGGTAACGATCCGGATGCATTTCGGCGAGCCGATTGGCCAAAGACCGGGCAAGGAGCCGGGCCTTGTCGTGCGTGATCTTTGCCCCAAGCGGGGCCATCAGGTGAATGCCCTTGCCACCGGTCACCTTCGGCCAGCTCTCCAAACCTTCCGCTTCCATGATGTCGCGGAGCGTCAGCGCGGTCCCAACGACTTCATCCCAGTCGACCCCCTTACCGGGGTCGAGATCCAGAACAATGCGGTCAGCATGCTCAATGTCATCAACTGTGGCGTTCCACGGATGCAGTTCCACAGCGTCCATCTCGACCAGTCCCAGCAAGCCGGCAAGGTCGTCCACCCACACGCGCACACCTTCGCCACCCTCACGCTTCTGGACCCGCAACTGATGCACGGCGGCCGGAATTTTCGGCAACGCGCCCTTGTGGTAGAAGGTTGCGCCAAGTGCGTGGCGGACCAGCTTCAGCGGTCTGTGGCCGAGATGGGCGAGTGCCTGATCCGCAACCCTCTCCCAGTAACGCGCAAGCTCTTCCTTGGAGGGCGAGACCGCTTCGGGCAGCAATTGCAGAATGTTCTCGCTGGGAACGCCATGTTTCCGGATTGGCCCGGGTCGCTTGGATCGGGCTGGAGGCTTGGCCGGGATCGGCACGAGGTCTTCGCGCAGACCCTTGAACACGGCCTCGCGCAGCACGCCGCGATCAGTGACGCCGCTGAATTGCACCTCGGCCAGAACGTCCGGTCTCACCCAGGTCGCCTTGGGTTTCACAATGGGCTCTGACAAAGGCGACTTGCTGATGATCAGCGGGTCAAGCCGCTCTCGAACGGATTGGGCAGCGCTCAAGGTGTACCCGCTTCTCGCTTTCCCCGCATAGAGCAGTCGGTCGCCCTCGCGGCGCCCGATGTAGAGCGATGCAATGCGGCGCGGGCGAGCGCCGAGTTTCTCGACAAAAGCGACGATGGGAAAGGTATCGCTCTTGACGCATTTGACCTTGAGCCAACTGGTCTGGACGCCCGAGCGGTAGGTGCCATCAACGCGCTTGGATACGATACCCTCCAATCCCATCCGGCAGGCATGTTGAAACACCTCTTTGCCACTCACCTCCAGATGTTCGGCATAGGTCAGTGTCGGCGCAGTGTCCCTCAGCAGCTTTTCCAGCGCTGCCTTGCGGCTCATTAGCGGCTGTTGCCGAAGATCGCGCCCGTTAAGGTGCAGCAGGTCGAATGCGTAGAAGACGAGCCTCGCCGAGTCTGGATTGCCCAACTCCCTTTCCAGTGCTTGGTAATCCGGCAGGCCAGTGTTACCGAGAACGACAGCCTCCCCATCAATGATCGCGGTCTTCACCGGCAAGCCGGCAGCTGCTTGAACAATTCGTCGATATCGATGCGACCAGTCGTAGCCCCGGCGCGTGAAGGCTCGCGCTTTGCCGCTCTCAATGATCAGCTCGGTGCGGTAGCCGTCGTACTTGATCTCATGGATCCATTCGCCGCCCTCGGGTGCATTCGCGACCAGCGTCGGCGACTGAAACTCAACGAACGAGAGCCTAGTCTCCCCGGCCTTGGAACTCACGGCACGCTCCTGACATCGAACAAAAGCGTGCGGCAAGCGAATAGGTTCCAAGACATAGTTGACCGACCGCTTGTCCGGAAACTGCGTAAACGGGGCTGGGCTGCCCGCCACGTCACGTGGCCGTCAAGCGACCGAACTATTGGCAGAGAGGGTTTCAACAAGGTCTGCTGGCGCCTCGAGCGTCCAGACCAGACCGTTGGGGTGGTGCTGAATCCAGCCAGTCCCGCCCATGGCCTGCGGCGCCACACGTGTTAGCACCACTGTTCCAAAGCCGCTGTGCGCGACCTTTTCAATTTTGGAGTGGACCGTTTCGCTCCAGGTCAGCCTGAACAATTTCGTTTCGGCCGTTTCGATCCCCCAGGCCACCACTATTTGTCCTGACACACCTGCCAGGACGCCATATTTTGCCGAGTTCGTTGCCAATTCGTGGAACGCAATGCCGAGATGCTGAACCGCATTAGGACCAAGGACCACGGATGGCCCGGACATCGAGATGCGCTCTTCACTGCCAAAGGGCTTTAACTGTGCCAGCAGCAATTCGAAGACATTGGCGCCCCCCAATCATCCGAGACGAGGAGATCATGCGAGGCAGAAAGTGCCATGATGCGCTCGCGAACGTCCCGTTCGAAGGCGTCCGGGTTCCTGGACCGCTTGTTGGTCTCCCGGATCATCGACAGAATCACAGCATACTGGTTTTTTACTCGATGATTGACTTCGCGCATCAACGCGCGAATGCGGTATTCGCTTTCTTTGGCAGCTGAAATATCGCGGGCGATCTTCGACGCCCCGACGATGCGTCCTGTCCCATCGCGCACCGGCGATATCGTCAGGGAGACGGGAACGAGGCTTCCGTCCTTGCGACGACGAACCGTCTCGTAGCTCTCAACTCGCTCGCCGTTGCGAATACGGTCCAGGATATAGACCTCCTCGTCTTGCCGGTCGGCGGGAATAAGCATGGTGATCGGCTTTCCTATCGCCTCGGAGGCTGGGTAGCGAAAGAGTCGTTCAGCACCGTGATTCCAACTTTTTATTACCCCGTTCAGGTCCTTGCTTACGATCGCATCGAACGAGGACTCGACGATGGCCGATAGATGCTGGCGGACTTCTTCCGCTTGCCGCCGCTCACTGAGGTCGACGAGCAAATTGACAGCCCCGATCAGTTCACCGGTCTCGTCCCGCAAGGGTGTCGGGAAGGGGAGGAAAGGAATCAGCGTACCGTCGGGCCGCTGTGCGATCGCCTCCTGATTGCGGATCGGGCGGTTCTCCTTCAACGCCACGGCCATCGGACAATCTTCATGCGGTAGAGGATTGCCGTCGGGAGTGAACAGGCGAAACGTCACGCACCACTCGTCTACTCCAATCTGCGGCTCGCGCCCGGCAAGTTCGGCCGCCGCGCGATTGTAGAAGGTGATCTTGCCAGACCGATCCGTTGTGTAGATGGCGACGGGAAGCGCCTCGAGAACTTGGTGAAACAGATTGTCTTTGCGGAGCAGAGCCCGTTCTAGCTCGCCGTTTGCGAGAGCTGGCCGGCAGCTATCGTCCTTTTGAGGCCAGACTTCCCGGTTCCAATTCCATAGTTAGTGCTCGAAATCCGAATGCTGCCGCCGTGATCTTGGATATTTGCGTCCCGCGACCCCGAACGCGGCTGGTAGGGTATGGTTCCATAAGCTCTCCTTTAACTATAGCGTGAATCGACCTCAGGGAGATTGAAGGAAATGCCAATAGGAGGACTTATCGATGTCGTAGCCCCACTGGTAAGTGGATCGGGTTTCGCCGGAGAGTGGCGTAGATCGAGCCGACACACGAAGTGCAGCAATTGATTGGCAAACCAATGCGGAGATCACACGTCGCAGACGATCAAAATCCGCAGGCGATCTGTCTGAAGACGGCTGATCTCGTCGCCGCAAATGTGGAAACAAGGCGCGGCGGCTTGCGCACCGTCCACGCGAGGCAGCGAATTGAGCCGCGCGCGCATCGCCATGTTGATCGCAAACCGACGCGCGAGCACCCCAACAACCGCCAACCCCGGCGAGCCTACGGCTGGGCCTACTCCTTCCGGCTTAATTGCGTGATCACCAATATCCCGCTACTTTCAAATCCTAGCGCGTGACCGGTGCGACGGGTTGTCATGTGTCCCCTCAACAGTCCCTCGCCGCGCCGGTCATCTCTTGCCTGTGGATGATCCAATCCACTAAGCCAGCTTCGATCTGCTCACATCCGCTAAAGTCGTGAATGAGTTATGCGCAGATCATGCCGCTGATCCTGCGGTACGTCCCTAAACAGGACCAAAGCTGGAAATACAGCGCGGAGAATTTCGGCGTCGAAAACGCAGACGGCAACAGGAGCCGGTCCTCATCTTCCGAGATGTGAGGTTGTGCAGTTGCGGTGCAAACCGCCGCCGAACATGGCGAACAGCCCAAAGACGTGATCACTCGTGCCGGCAGTCATCGTGTTGGGCGCGCGGTTGGGTCTCCGAACTGCGCGAGCACCCTTATCGCGTTCGGATAACTGGAATCGAAGATCGCAACGACATCGCGCAGGTCTCCGGCGCTAGTCGCCGCGATCTCCGGCGCCGTTCGCCAGTGATCGCAATAAGCGCGACCGTCCCGATAGAACCGCCCGGTCGCGGCAATGCGGATTATGCCGGCAGAGCGCCCGACTTCTTGGCCGCCCAGGTGGCGATATAGTCCATCAGGCCGGGATTGAGGCAGTCATAGGGTTCCAGCCCGATCGACCTCAACTGCGCACGAATGCCCTCCATGCGGTTCGGATCGACACCCGATTCGATGATCGACGAGACGAAAGCGGTGAAGCCCGGAGGTGACCAGCCATCCTCGACGAAACGCTCGGGGTGGATGAAGGACAGGCCCTTGAACGCGTGGTCGCGCTCGACCGGTCCGTGCATGTGGACCGCAGCCGGTGCAGGCATGCCGCTGGATCAGCGCTGAGGGGTCGACCACCTTCAGCTTGTCGCCGTTTTCGGTGACGGTGACGTCGCCCGTACCTGCCACGGCAACGACCGAGAACAGCGCGCCTTTCTGGCTTCCAGCATTTGGTGCAGCCGCAGGCATGATTGTGCGCGATCTGGCCCTTCACCTTCACCTTGACCGGATTGCTGGTGCAGGCGCAGACCAGCGTGCCGCCGGCAAACGCAGGAACCGAGGACTTTGTCGGATGCGCCACTGGCTTCATGCGGTCTTGACATCGAAAATCGGCCTTTACATATTTTGCGCAGGTCGCTGCCGGTTGCTGGGGTGACCATCCTCAACCACCTGAAATCGTTCAGACAATTGGAGGTTTCGATGAGCGTGAGAACATTTGAGAGTCCCGTGTTCGTGAGAGCTTCGGAAGATCTCATTCTAGAGATCGCTTGCCTTGAGGATGCTTTCGACTTCCTCGACGAATGGCCGAAGCATCGGCGCGGCATAGTCTATGAGACGGCAAAGCGCGCCTGTCACCGCGCCTTCGATGGTCTCATACCGTTGAAAGTCGCGCGCGATGCCTTCGCCGGCTTTGCCCGCTCTGTGAAGATCCTTGAGGACGTCGCAACGACGATGCCTTGGATTACGGCAAGACGGTCGGGAGAGACGGGCGGCGTTGCCGCCTGACTGCTCGGAGGGAGGAAACCATGCTTTCTCAGCCCTTCGAAAAGCCCGTTCGCGTCTGGGTCGGACTTGGCTTGCCCAGGCAGCTGAACTCGGTCGTGGATGCCTACCAGTTCGTCACAGAGTGGTGCGGGAACAGTCCTGAACAAAGGGCGGCGATCCGCGCCTGTAAGGCCGCATTGGCCGGCGAGATCGACGCGGAGACTGCGCGTGGCAGTGTTCTGCAGTTCGCCAGGAAGAAAGACATCCTGCTCGAAGACGGCATGATAACGCCGGTCACTGCTACCGAGCAGCTGCTGCAAGCTTGATCCGGGTGACTTCAGAGGCGGCGGCCATAGGGCCGCCGCCCAAAAAGTTGCGCCGTGCGAAAACGCCCGCGTTGATGCGCCGGCATGGGTTGCTGGGTCATGAGCGGGCGTCGTAGAATGCCGGAAGCCATTTTGGAGCCGGTAAGGTTAAGGAGCGCCGCTTCCTTGCTCAATGCAGGAAATGCCAATGAAAACACTTTCGGCTTCGTTTCCAATTTTCGGAGCGCTCCTATGACCGCTTCGAGCGCCGTATCCCCCTCGGCTAGCACAAGATCGATCCCCGCTTCAGAAATATTGTCTTTCGGCGACCGATCGCAGAACGCCAGCTCCCTGCCCCGCGCAGAGGCGACGCCGGAACAAACCCGTAGTCCATGAGCGCAGCAAGGAGGGTCGTAGCGATCTTATCGCTGGCAGCGTCATTGGGGCTCCTTGTCGCGTTGATCGGCCGAGCGGCGGAATGACCTTTAAACCGGCAAAGCAACGTAAGCGAGATTCGTCACAACGGCTGCGCGCGCCCGACCAGAGCGTTGGCCCGACACGCGACCTTGCCTTCTCACCCAAGACAATTCATTAAAGCATCGGCCTTCCGCCAGTGACCTCGTAAAGGGCGCCGGTCGTATAGCTGGCACCGTCCGAGGCCAGAAGCACATAGGTGGCCGCGAGCTCGGCCGGCTGGCCAGGGCGCTTAAGCGGTGTATTCTTGCCGAACTCCTTTACCTTTTCGGCCGGCATCGTCGAAGGGATCAAGGGCGTCCAGATCGGCCCCGGCGCGACGGCATTGACCCGGATGCCGCGCTCCGCGACCAGTCCAGCCAGCCCGGCGGTAAAATTCGCTATCGCCCCCTTGGTGGTGGCGTAGGCGAGCAACATAGGTGAGGGGCTGGTGGCGTTGATGGATGACGTGTTGATAATAGCGGAGCCGGGTCTCATCACCTTCACGGCCTCCTGTGAGAGGTAGAACATCGGATAGATGTTCGTCCTGAAGGTGAGATCCCACTCCTCGGCCGTAATATCCTCCAGCCTTTCGAATGTCGCCTGATGCGCGGCGTTGTTGACCAGGATGTCCAGCCGGCCGCATTCATCCATGGCACGCTTGACGAGCGAGCGTGCAAAACGTTCGTCGCTGATGTCGCCGCGCGCGATCACAGGCTTGCGGCCGGCATCCTCGACCCATCGGGCCGTTTCCTTCGCGTCTTCGTCCTCCTCAAGATAGGAGATGATCACATCCGCGCCCTCGCGGGCGAAGGCGATTGAGACTGCACGTCCGATGCCCGAGTCCGCGCCAGTGACCAGCGCAACGCGGTCCGTCAGTTTGCCGCTGCCGCGATAGCTCTGCTCGCCATGGTCTGGGCGGGGATTCATCTCGTCGGTGTAGCCGGGCATGTCCTGCTGCTGTTCAGGCATGGGTGGCTGAGGATGTTTCTGCCGGGGATTATTCTGCATGCTCAGCTCCTTTGGCTCTAGTTTGGGTTTCAATGCTGGGAGTCCGTGAGAGGGCCTGAGCGCCGCCTTTGTGCTCGGGCGAACCGCGCCTTGCAGGGTTCTCATTCTTCGTGGCCATCGACCGATTTCCTCCGGCAGTCGCACATGGCGACCGCAGCGACCCACACACGTCAATGATTTCTCCTAACCGGTTTGAAAGCGGAGTGTTCCACTCGCCGTGCGTTCTGCGTTCAGAATTCATGGGACGGGTTCAATGTCGCCAAGCCGAATGGTCCGAGACTTTTGGCACAGCCGGCACAGGGAGGATCCTTGCCAATCGACGTTGTCGCAGGGATCTCAGGGCGAGAGTCTCTGTGCCGATCTGGCGCTGGAAAGCATCGGCGATCCGCAGCGCTGGCGGACTCTTCTGGCCCAGATCGACGCGCCAGTCGCCCAGGCCGACATGTGCCTATGACCGGAGCGTCCGTCAGCGATCTTGTCGAAATGTGGTTTGGCGGCCAGGCAGAGGTTATGATCCCGCTACCGAAGAGCGCTTAGACGAGCGTCAACTGTGAAATCGACGTGATCCCAACCCAAGGCTCAGACGGGCAGGCAGAAATCAAGCGGCTACAATCAGCGTTCTCGGATCGAAGCGCAGATGAGACGCTGGAAGACGCTGATCGGACCGAAACTAGAGGCAGGATCCTCGTCAACCAACGCGTGGCATAAGCAAACTCACAGGATTGGGTGCTTCCCAAGGCAAATTGCGATCCCTGGAAGACGGTCCGCAACGCAGTCATTGCGCTTTCCCCGGCGGCACGCCCCGTGAACCTGCGACGCTCTTTTCAGCCGGGTAAACGCCCTCCAATACGTCGTTGAAATGGCGGCTAACCGCCGCATTGCACTCGCATGCAAGCGAGCGCAGCCCGGCCGGATTGCGCACCGCCAGCCGGCCACGCCCTGTCTCAATGCAGTCGCGCTGCCTCAGGTCGCGGATGACTCGGCTCATGTAGGAGCGGCCTACCCCGAGCATTGCAGCAAGCTGTTCCTGGGTCAGCGTCAGATTTCCGGCCCCTGTGCGCTCTGTCGCGGCCAGCAGCCATCTCGCAGTGCGCTGTTCGATGGAATGCGCGGCGCTGCATGCAACGGACTGAAACAGCTGCGCCATCAGACAATCGGCGTAGCGGGCGAACAGGTGACGCAATGATAAAGAACGCGATTTTGCTTCTTCCAGATGGTGCAGGTCGATCCTGAAGAAGGACCCCCCGACTTGAACCTCGGCACGTGTATAGGCCGGGAGCCTACCTTGGCTCACGATCCCACCGACCGCTCCTTCACGTCCGATAAGCGCAGTCTCTATCGCTCGTCCGTCACTCAGCGCGACGAGGTAGGAGATCATCGCAGACCCGCGGGGAAAGTAAGCGTAGCGGACAGCGTCGCCTGGTTCGTGCAGCAATGTACCGGCAGGCGCTGACCATTGTTCGAGGCTCGGCTGCAGGATCTCCCAGTCATCGCGTCGTAGCGCCCGAAGCAGGTTGTTTCCAATCGGTTCCGATTTTTTATAGGCGTTCTCCATCGCGCTCCTCTCTTCCAAAGAATGGGGCATCTACAACGGCTAGCGAGGAGAAATGTTCACTAGTGCGCAGACGGAGCGTGCGCAGCCATTTACAAAATGTCGCAGGGGCGCTGATCCAGGCCTCACCGAGCGCGAGCCGTGGTGCATCGGCTCCCTAGGCAGACCTCGGGCTGCCAAGGGAAGAAAAATGCCGGCGACTGGATCTGCGGCGTGGCGCCTCAAGCACGCCGAAACTGCAATGTTCGTGCAGCAAGGCGTGAAACATGAACTCTAGCCATCGGTCCGATCCAGGGACCAACGCGTTGCTCCGCCTCTATATCGCAGGAGACACGCCGAGCGCCAGACGGGCGCTGGAAAGTCGTCTGAGGATAATGAAGGAATGGGCCGGCGGAATCGAAATCCATATCGTCGATATCCTCGCGCATCCCGAAGCGGCGGAAAGCGCCGGCATTCTAGCGACGCCGACGCTCTCGGACGAGAGAGCCACCCCTCCACGGCGGCTGATCGGCGACATCAGCAACACCGCTCAGGTTCTCGACTATTTCGGTTTTCGCGGGAAGGACAGTGGCTATGACCACAGCTGAAGAGATCCTGATCGACCCTGTACTCGAACGCGTCAGGACCGGCATCGAGGCTTTCGACGATCTTGTGATGGGCGGCCTGCCGCGCGGGCGCACCACCATCGTCGGGGGGACGCCCGGCAGTGGTAAGACTGTGTTTGCGACGCAGTTTCTGGCCCACGGCATCACCGTTCTGGGCGAGCCCGGCGTCTTCGTCACCTTCGAGGAATCGCCGGCCGAGATCGAGGTCAACATGGCCAGCTTTGGCTGGACCATACGCCGTTGGCGGGAGGCGAACAAACTGGTCTTCGTCGACGCCAGTCCGCGTGACCACGACCAGATGATTATCGGCAATTTCGATCTAGCCGGTTTGCTGACGCGTGTCTTGCACGCTGCGCGAAATTCCGCGGCAAAACGTATCGTGCTGGATTCCGTCACCCAGCTCTTCGACCACTTCGTGGCGGAGCAGACGTCGGTGCGTCGGGAGCTCCTGCGCATCGCGACAGCCCTCAAGAAGCAAGGTTTGACGGTGCTGATGACCGCCGAACGCAACAGCGAGTATGGCGAGATATCCCGCCACAGGATCGAGGAATTTGTCGCCGACAATGTGGTCATCCTGCGCAACGCGCTCTATCGCGAGCGGCGCAGGCGCACCATCGAAGTCCTGAAGATGCGAGGCAGCCGCCATGTCGAAGGCGAGGTGCCGATCACGCTTGTTGAGAAGCAAGGCATAGTGGCGGTGCCATTGTCCTCACTACGGCTGGAGCAGCAATCCAGCACGAAACGGGTGACCAGCGGCATTTCGGAACTCGACAGCATGTGCAGCGGCGGATTTTTCCGCGACAGCATCACCCTTGTCAGTGGTGCGACGGGTACCGGAAAGACGCTGCTGGTGACCAATTTTCTCGCCGGCGGCGTAGCGGCTGGCGAACGTGCCTTGCTGGTCGGCTACGAAGAGAGCCGCGGTCAATTGTTCCGCAATGCTCGTGGCTGGGGCGTCGACTTCGAGGCAATGGAGGCGGATGGCCGGCTCAAGGTCATTTGCATCTACCCGGAAGCGCAGAACTTGCCAGACCACCTTTTGATGATCCGCGAGCTCGTGCAGGAGTTCAAACCAGACCGGATCGCGATCGACAGCCTGTCGGCCCTGGAAAGGATAGCGCCAGACTCCGGCTTTCGGGAATTCCTGATCAGCCTCACATCCTTTATCAAGAAACATGAGATCGCTGGCCTTTGTACGGCGACCGACAAGTCGCTCGTCGGCGGCCAGAGTGCCAGCGAACAGCATATCTCGACGCTTACCGACGCCATCATCCTGTTGCGTTACATCCAGGAGGGCAATTTCATGCACCGCGGGATCATGGTGCTGAAAATGCGCGGCAGTGAGCACGACAAGCAGATCAGGCGCTTCACGGTCGACGGCGCCGGCATGCATCTCGGTCAGCCCTTCAATGGCGCGCCCGACCTATTCGGAGGTTCCGCGGCGTCTCGGCGTGAGGAGTAGGCAGTGACGCGCAGCGCAGCCGAAATCCTGGACCCGTCTGCCAACGCATTCTTGACGGGCATCAGCCAACTCAACTTTCGACGCCTGATCGAGACATTGGCCGATGGGATTCTCGTCGTCGATCTGTCGGGAACCGTGCTCTATGCCAATCCGGCGGCGGCCATGATCTTCGGCTATCCGGCTGCCGATCTCGTTCACATTCCACTCGGCCGACCGGTCATATCCGGTGAAACCACCGAAATCACTGTCCACCGCCGCCGTCGGTCACCAGCCGACGTGGAAATCAGGACCGTCGAGGTCAGCTGGGACGGAAAGCCGGCGCTGCTTGCCAGCCTGCGCGACGTGTCGGCGCAGCGAGCTCAGGAGGAGCGCCGACGCCAGTCGCAAAAGCTCGAAGCGATCGGCCGCCTCGCCGCTGGAATCGTTCACGACATTAATAATCTGCTGGCTGTGTTCGAGTCGGGGCTGCGGCTCCTCCAGAAGCAGTTGGGAGGGGAAGCGCCCAACCCGAATTCAGCCATGCTGGTAGAAGAGCTGATCAGCCGGACACGAACTGGCGGTGCGCTTACGCAGCAATTGCTCGCCTTCTCCCGCGGACAATCGCTTTATCCCGAGACCATCGATCTGAATGCTCGAATGGAGGCGCTTAGCATGCTGCTGGAGCGGACTCTGGGGAGCGGCACGCAGGTCAGATGTGACCTCGATCCGGCACTTGATACTGTCCTCGTCGACGCCAATCAACTCGACGTCGCCATTCTCAACCTGGCTGTCAATGCCAAGGACGCAATGGATGGCAAGGGAACGCTGTCGATCGAGACCAGCAATTCTCCCGCCGATATCGAAGACGTGCCGGCTGCGGCTGCCCGTTTTGTTCGTGTCACCGTAAGCGATACGGGTTGCGGGATGAGCAAGGAGGTCCTTTCCCAGGTGTTCGAGCCGTTCTTCACGACAAAGGGCGACGGGCGGGGAACCGGGCTTGGCCTCAGCCAGGTCTACGGCTTCATCAAGCAGTCCGGCGGGCATATACGGATCGAGAGCGTTGTAGGGACGGGAACGAGCGTACATCTGTTTCTTCCGCGCCCGCCGCGAGCAACGAACGACGAACCGCGATCGTCGGGCGAGATCCGGCGCAAGCGTATGGATGAATAGCCGCCGAATGGGGGCCGCCAAGCGGCAGCCACGATGAGTTGGAGAAAAAAGCGGGCCCGATTCCAGGCCCGCAAAAATCTTCGTCAGGCCCTTGAGAACGGACGGTTGCCGAAGAACCAGAGGCTTCCGGCAGCCAGGGCCGCCACGACGGCACCCACGATCACATACGCCCACTTGCCGCTGGACGTATGGCGCCAGGACGAGTGGAAGCGGAGAGAATGCGCTGGCACCCTTGCGCTGGCGAGCTCACCAGCGAGTCAGGTGCCTCGGATGCGGGAGGGAGGCGGCGTCTTCGCTCAAAGTCCATCGACGGATGCTCTGAGACCGGCCACCACGGTGCTGCACGCCACCGCGGCCGACATTGCTGGGAAGCTACTCCGATCGATCCAATTGGCGCAACGCGTCCATTATGGCGTCGAAGCTGACCGGTTCGGTAGCTCCCGGAGGCATGCGCAGTGCCGGCACGGATTCCACCGCCCAGGCATCCGACGCCCATGACGAAAGAACGGCGCGCTTTTCGTGGACGTCCAGCGTCGTGTCGGCCAACACCTCCTGCGGGTGCCCGAAATGCCGTGCCGGATGGAGTAACCGGTCCTCAAGGAAAAGATCAGGGGCCTCGGGCCCGATCGGAAAACTCGTCGAAATGGCTCCTTCCATCGATGGTCCTCCTTCGGATAATCTCCTCTGTTGACGTCGTTGGTGGCTCTTGCCAGTTCCACCAGCAAAATCTCGGACGTTGCCGATCAAATTTCAATGGGGCAGCGAGGTCACACGTTCACGATTTTCATCCGTTCGCCCCTATATTTTGAGATCGGTGAAACCATCTGCATGAATCTCAGTTTCTGTCTCCTGAGCCGACGGCGACGGCCGGCCGGCTGGGCAGGAGAACTGATCATGTTCGTGAATTCGAGGAAGGGACTGTGCGCCGGTGTGGTGGCGGGAGTTCTGCTGTTCTGTCCCGGGGGCATTGCTCCGCTCACAGCACAGGAGATCCCGAACGACTTCACCGCGATTGTGCGCCAGAAGTTAGCGGCGGTTGTCGCGATCACGACAAGGCAGATCATCCAGGATCAAACGACGCTCAACGATTTTCTCGACCCTTTCAATGGTCGCCCGGGGCCCGCCCAGCCGCAGGTCCGAGAAGCTCTTGGCTCCGGCTTTGTCATCAATCCTGAGGGCTACATCGTCACCAACAACCATGTCGTCGCCGATGCTACCGAGATCCATGTGGTATTCTCGGATAAGGAGACTGCACCCGCGCGACTGGTTGGCCGGGATCCGGGAACCGACATTGCGGTGCTGAAGGTCGATCCGCGGCCCAACATGGCCACAACCGCCTGGGGCGACTCGGACGCAGTTCAGCCCGGCGCCTGGACGATCGCGATCGGCAGTCCGTTTGGGCTCGGCGGGACAGTTACCGTTGGCGTGCTTTCTGCCCGTTCGCGCGATATCCAGGCCGGTCCCTACGACGATTTCCTGCAGACTGATGCCTCAATCAACCGTGGCAATTCAGGCGGCCCCCTGTTTAACGCGCGCGGTGAAGTGATCGGGGTCAACACGGCGATCGTCTCGCCATCGGGTGGCAGCATTGGTATTGGCTTCGCGGTGCCGTCCCGAACTGCCCAGAGCGTCGCCGATCAGTTGATCCGCACGGGCCACATCGAGCGCGGGTTCATCGGCGTTCGTCTCCAGGAGGTCACGCCGTCGATTGCCGCGGCGCTCGGGATACCGGGGAGCAAGGGAGCGCTGGTGGCCTCGGTCGAGCCCGGCAGCCCGGCAGAGAAGGCAGGTATACGGGCAGGTGACGTCATCACCCGTTTTAACGGCAAGGACATCCAAGGCGTCCGTGACCTCACGCTGGCGGCGGCGAGCCAAAAGCCGGGGTCGAAAGCGACTGTGACCAGGAATCGAGATGGCAGCCAGCAGGAGTTGACCCTGACAGTCGGTCAACGCAAGGACGAGGAGGGACAGACTGGCGCTGTTCCTGCTCCGGATGCGGCTGACCAACGTCTTGGCCTGTCACTTAGCCCCATTCCGGACGAAGTGCGCCCGCAACTCGGCCTCCAGCCGGGAACCACCGGCGTATTTATCCAGGACGTGGCACCGAACAGCCTCGCAGCCGAGAATGGCCTTCGGCCCGGAGACGTGATCGTCTCGGCCAACAACCGGGATGTGGCACAGCCGTCGGACATCCAGGAGGAGTGGGCAAAATCCCGGCGGCAGAAAAGGCCCATTCTGTTGCGCATAAATAGGCAGGGACAATCGCTCTTCGTTGCCGTGGCCGCATCCTGACGTAGCCTGTCTCAGAACCGAAATTTCTACGGCGTTCAGCAAAGCGACGCACGAAATGCGGCAAGAGCTGCGACCGCGACAGGGCGAACCAGGGAGGAAAGGGTTCTGCTTTCCGCTCTCGGGAAGGCGACCACACCACAAGCGCGGTCTTCTTCCATGAGCGCGGCGAAATCCGCGACGCTCATTCGAGAAGCAGGCGTTCCGCGCTTCGGTCTCAACCCCGTCACAACCCCGTCGTCGACGCCATCGTTCCCTAGAACGCTGTCTAATTGTCTTGACCGCGCAGCCACACACCTGGGTATGGCGCGCAGGACGATCTCGGGTGACCTGCTCAAACGCGCCTCGCCGCTCAGGTGGGGGCACATCAGCCTCACAGACATCCACAGCTGGGATACTGAACAATGAGCGAAGGCTTCGGGACGCTTCGCTTGCCAGCAGCAATCCACGGGCGGCGTGATGTTTCTAATTCATTCGGCCTTAGCGTGCGTTCTGAACCGTTCTGACCCCGAACTGGTCCGCGTCTGCGCGCAACACGCGCGGCCTGGCAGTCGGGAACGAGGCCTTGCCGCGGGGAGCCGCGGCGTCGCCCACCAGCTCGGGCGCGATCGTCCGGATTTCATGGTGAGATCGATGTCCTCCGAAAGCTCCGAGCTGGCGCGATTTCATGACGGGCTCGACTGCTGCTCGAGACGGCAGTCGGCTGGCAACTTTAGAAAGCCCGCCCGGGCATGCTCCGTACGGGCTAACAGCATGCTTGTCAGCTCTTGCAGGCGGCCAAAACCCTCAGAGCCTTGTCTGCACTCGAATAGCTCGAGTACATTTTCTTGCCGATGGCCGTCATCTTTACTCCGTCGGGCTTCGCGGAGACCACCGCGCATGTCTTCGTGCTCGTGTCCTTGGCGACCCAATAGTGAGTCGCAGCAATTGCGGGAGCACCCAACAAGCCCATCAGTGCGGCGGCGATTACAAGGGTTCGTTTCATAGCTTCCTCCATTTTTCGTCTTTCAACAGCAGTCCGCCTGCGCCAAAGTTCGAGCAGCGGACGACACGACCGGACGGGTGAGCGACGAGTACGTCCGGGCGGCGAATGATGATTGTTCCAGCCGAAATTTATTGCCGGCCCCAAATTCTGCTTGCCAATGCAGCCTCTTGTTGCAGGCGCATGACTCGCTTGCGATGGCCAGCCACTCCGCAACATACTCACTGTGAACCGGCCGGAAGGCCTCGCGACGGGCGGCGATAGGTCGGCGCTAATCGGCGTCGGGCGAGTTCCGCCACAGCCTCGAAAGACTGGATGGCCGAAGTTCGCGAAAGGAGAAGCGCAGGGTTACGACGGTCGCAAGGCGTGTCGCCTGCGAGCCGAGGGGAAACGGCCTGACGAGGGCTGGGATCCACCACTATTTGCCGATCATGGCGGGCTGCTCAGATGCCTTTCTACGCTCCGGCCGTTCTGGAACAATATGTCCTTTTGCAAGTTTGGACGGCTCATGAAGGAGTAACGAAATGTCAGAATCGCGCGAATGGTTTGTCCAGTGGCTCAGGGATGCTCATGCGATGGAGGAGCAGGCTGAGACCATGCTCAATGGGCAATTGAGCCGTATAGAAAATTATCCTGAGCTCAGCAGCCGAATTCGGCAACATCTCGAGGAGACGGTGCAGCAGGCCGCCCGGCTCAAGACCTGCCTCGACCGCATCGGGCAAGGGCCCTCCCGGCTGAAGGATGCCGGTGGAAAGCTGACAGCGATGGCGCAATCAATGAGCGGCATCTTCGCTGGCGACGAGGTCATGAAGGGATCGCTTGCGAGCTACACGTTCGAGCACATGGAGATCGCCTCCTACACAATTCTCATCGCCGCTGCTCGATCCCTGGGTGAGACCGAGGTCGCGCGCGTATGCGAGCAGAACCTGCGAGAAGAAATTGCCATGGCCGACTGGTTGAAAGACCATCTCCCGTCTACGGCCGAGCGGTTCCTTGCGCGAGCCGATACGGAAAGCGAGAGCGCTAAGCGCTGACCATCGTCGACGCTTGCTTGCCACTTGGTCTCCGTAGCCCGGCCATCCCACGGTCCCCCGGCTTAGATGCTTGCTTGAAAACAGGTTCGGGCAAGAAGCGTGCAGTCCGAAGCTGAAGGTGGCTGCCGGTTCTGCTGCTGCGATGGAAAACCAAGACGGTCGCGGGATCCGCCCGCGCCGGCTGTAATCTTGCGGCTGTTGCGGGAAGCGAGCAAATCAGAGTTTTCCCGCTTGACCGAGCCGGGATCCAAGATCGCGGCGACAGCGCATCGAGGATTGCGCCCGATCTCCGTTAGCTTCGGCTCGCCATCGTGAACGTCGTCTGCTTCGGCCTGCCCGAGGGCGGTGACCGCAAATAAGTGGTGACGACACGGGGTTGCCGATCGCGAAGCAGCTTGGCAGATGTCGCGGAGAGGCGCTTTGACCGGAACGCCCATGCATGCGTGCGCGGCATACACCAGACCTCCCGTCATTTCGCTTCGGCGATGTTGCTGAGAAAAGCTGCCAAGCTCTGCTGCGGATCCTCATCGTCCCCAGCCACGACGTTGAGCCCCCAGCGTCCGAGGACCGCCT